>CABSEO010000151.1 GCA_902476665.1 uncultured Emergencia sp. | reverse complement strand
GTCTTTGTAGTGACTGCTGTAACGCTTGAAACGATTTCACAGGCTGTAGAAACTTTCAGAACACTGAATATGAACACCGAAATTATCTGTGCCAATATTGCTGCTGCGCATAAGCTCGGGAGATACAATTTGATGAAAGCGGAAAATCCCGTTTATATCATCAAAGGAACAGGAAAGTGCTATGAGTAATGTAAATCGAATTATGATAGTAGGAACGGGAAGCGGTTGTGGAAAGACGACCGTAACCTGTGCGCTGCTGAAAGCCTTATTAGATACAGGTCAGAATCCATGTGCCTTTAAATGCGGACCGGACTATATCGATCCCATGTTTCATACCGAAATTATTGGTACTCCGTCTCGAAATCTGGATTTGTTTCTTTGTGGCGATGAAATGGTGAAATATCTTCTTGCAGATGCAATGGAAGAGGTGAATGGCAGTATTGCTGTCATTGAGGGCGTCATGGGAATGTATGACGGCATAGGGTTTGCTGATGACAGTTATTCCGCCAATCATATTGCCAGAATTACAGATACGCCACAGATATTGGTAACCGGTGTCAGAGGTAAAAGTCTTTCTCTGCTGGCCGAGCTGACCGGCTATCTGAATTTTGCTGCAAACAACATTAAGGGAGTTATTCTCAATCACTGCTCATCAGGGATGTATCCAGTTTACAAGAAGATGATAGAGGAAAATCTTCCGGTAAAAGTTTACGGCTATCTGCCCAGAATTCCTGAAGCCGAGATTGGCAGCAGACATCTGGGGCTCGTGACAGCAGAAGAAATTACTGACTTGAAAGACAAAATCGCAGTTCTTGGACAGGTTGCCGCTGAAAGCCTTGATATGGACGGTCTTATGCAGCTTGCCCAGAATGCCGGTGAGCTTTCCTGGGAAATACCACAGATCCAAGCGGTAACGGAAGGTACACGGATTGCGATAGCCAGAGATAAAGCTTTCTGCTTCTACTATGAAGATAATTTTAAACTGCTGAGAAAGCTAGGGGCGGAAACGGTATTTTTCTCTCCATTAACGGATTCCTGCCTGCCGCAGAATATCAGCGGTCTGATTCTGGGCGGCGGATATCCGGAGGAGTATTTATATGAGCTTTCAGAAAACACGGATATGCTGGACGCTGTCAGAATAGCGGGAGAAGCTGGTCTTCCTGTCTACGCGGAGTGTGGAGGATTCATGTATCTGGGGAAAACCATCACAAAAGATGGACAGACTTTCAGGATGGCCGGACTTATTTCGGGAAATTCTCATATGACAGATGGTCTGGTTCGTTTTGGTTACAAAACTCTGACAGCGAACTGCGACAATCTCATGTGTCAAAAAGGTGAGTCCATCCGGTGTCATGAGTTTCACTACAGTGATACTGACTGTCATGGTGAAGGATTTACGGCAGTAAAAGGAAATCGGACCTGGCAGACTGTTCAGGCAGAAAAAAGTATTTTTGCCGGATATCCCCATTTGCATTTATGGAGTAATCCAGCTTTTGCCGAAAATTTTGTCAGGGCTTGCAGCACCTATGAGGGAGGCAGTCCATGGAACTTGTAATTGTGATTGCCGCAGCCTTTGTTCTGGATTTTCTCCTTGGTGATCCTCACTGGCTGCCTCATCCCATCTGTCTTATCGGGAATTTTATCAGTGCTGCAGAAAAATTTCTGCGACATATCTTTCCAAAGACAGAAAAAGGGGAGAAGGCGGCAGGCACAGTGCTCTGGTTTGCTACAGTGATGCTGTCTTTTGCAGTGCCGTTTCTATTGTTAAAGGGGCTGGCTATGATACACCCATGGGTCCGTTATATCGTGGAAACCTTGTTCTGTTATCAGATTTTGGCAGCCAAATCACTGAAAACAGAAAGCATGCGGGTGCATAAATATATTGAAACTGAAGATCTGCCCAATGCCAGGAAATTTCTTTCCTGGATTGTAGGAAGAGATACGGCGAATCTGAATTTTACCCAGATTACAAAGGCAGTGGTGGAGACAGTAGCAGAAAACGCATCTGACGGAGTTATTGCTCCCATGCTGTTTATGGTCATCGGCGGTGCGCCACTGGGATTTTTATACAAAGGAGTCAATACGCTGGACTCTATGGTGGGCTACAAGAATGACAGGTATCTCAATTTTGGGAAATTTTCAGCCATTGCCGATGATGTATTCAATTATATTCCGGCAAGAATTACAGCTTTTGCCATGATCTGCGGTGCGCCTTTTGTCGGCCTCGATGGACGGAATGCACTTCGGATTTACAGACGGGATCGGCACAATCATGCCAGTCCTAACAGCGCTCATCCTGAATCTGTCTGTGCAGGTGCTCTGCATGTTCAGCTGGCAGGAGACGCTTATTATTTCGGGAAACTATACAAGAAGAAAACTATCGGAGATCCGGACAGAGCTGTGGAGGCTTCCGATATTCCGGCAGCTGTCAGACTGATGTATGCTGCTGCAGTCCTTTGTCTGGTATTTTTTGAAGGAATCAGAATAATTTTGGTGTTACTATGATGAAAGAAATACACGGCGGAAATATTTACAAATTCGATCACAAGGTATACGACTTTTCTGCCAATCTTAATCCTCTGGGTATGCCGGAGGAAGTAAAACAGGCGATAATCAGCAATATTGATGCATATGAAAGCTACCCGGATCCTTTTAATCGTGAACTGACGGCATCCATCAGCAGTTTTCATGGTGTAGAAGAGGGAAGAATCTGCTGCGGAAACGGAGCAGCGGATGTAATTTTTCGCATTCCTCTTGCCTTGAAACCGAAGAAAGCGCTTTTGGTATCGCCTACCTTTTCGGAGTATCAGCAGGCCCTGGAAACTGTAGGATGCCGAGTACATCATCATTTTCTTACAGAAGAGAATGCGTTTATTCCTGACGACAGTATTCTGGAATCTATTAATGACAGTTATGATATGATGTTTCTCTGTAATCCCAATAATCCTACCGGAATTCCGGCAGGCCGGAAGCTGGTTCTCGACATTGCAGAAAAATGCAGAAAATGCGGTATTATTCTTGTTATCGATGAATGTTTCAGCGAGTTTTTAGACGAAGAAGAAAAGTACTCAGTTATGGATTGTGTTGATAAGCTGTCAAATGTGATCATTCTTAAAGCGTTTACCAAGATTTATGCCATGGCAGGTCTCAGGCTGGGATATTGTATCTGCGGGGATTATGAAACTGCAGACAAGATCAGAGGGACTCTGCAGCCATGGACTGTGTCTACGGTAGCGTCTAAAGCAGGAACTGCGGCGCTGAAACTTGAAGGATTTGTTGAAAAGACAAAACAGTATGTTAGAGAAAATCGGGAATTCCTTATAAATGGATTGCAAAAGCTAGGCTATCGAGTTTATAATACAAGAGCCAACTATATTTTTTTTAGAGGAAGCGAAACCCTATCCGCATCTCTTGAGGCTTATGATATCATGATTCGGTCCTGCAGCAACTATATTTCTCTGGATAAACATTATTATAGAATCGCTGTCAGAACCAGGGAGGAAAATGAATATTTTCTGGAATCTCTGGAAAAGGTGAGCAAACTGACAGCAGAAAGAAAAGAGGACATGAACAATGGCTAAAACGATAATGGTGCTGGGCACCTGTTCTAATGCCGGAAAAAGTGTGCTGACGGCAGGTATCTGCAGAATTTTAAAACAGGACGGCTATAAAGTTGCACCTTTCAAGGCACAGAACATGGCGCTGAATTCTTTTATTACAAAAGATGGCATGGAGATGGGCAGAGCACAGGTAATGCAGGCAGAGGCGTGTCAGATTGAGCCGGACTGCAGAATGAACCCGGTGCTATTAAAACCGACCAGTGATCAGGGATCACAGGTAGTTATCAACGGTGAGGTGTACGGAACACTGAGCGCGAAAGATTTCTATGCCCGAAAAGGTGAGTTTCGTGAAAGTATTCGCAGGGCATTTGACAGTCTTTCTGAAGAATATGATGTCATTGTTATGGAAGGAGCAGGAAGCCCTGCAGAGATTAATCTGAAGGAAGACGATCTTGTGAATATGGGTATGGCTAAAATGGCTGATGCGCCGGTGCTACTGGTAGGTGATATCGACAGAGGAGGTGTCTTTGCATCTTTAGCAGGTACTATGCTGCTCTTTGACGAAGAAGAAAAAGCCCGGGTAAAAGGAGTCATCATCAACAAGTTCAGAGGTGATGTCACCATTCTTGAGCCTGGACTGCGTATGCTGGAAGATATCATCCATGTGCCTGTGGCAGGAGTTGTTCCTTACATGCAGCTGGATCTGGATGATGAAGACAGCCTGACAGATCGTTTTGCCGGAAGAAAAGGAGACGCGCTCATTGACATTGCAGTTATCAGAGTTCCAAGGATTTCCAACTTTACAGATTTTAATCCTTTTGAGTATATTGAGGGGGTGGATGTCCGTTATGTGGGATCTGTCAATGAGCTGGGCAGTCCGGATATGATTATCCTGCCGGGCACCAAGAATACCATGGCAGATCTGTTATGGCTCCGTCAGTCGGGACTGGAAGCGGCGATTCTCAAATTCCACGCAAAAGGAAAACCGATATTCGGTATTTGTGGCGGTTTTCAGATGCTGGGACAGTCACTGTCAGATCCCCATGGTGTAGAACATGGTGGAACCATGAGCGGAATTGGTCTTCTGCCTCACAGCACAGTTTTTGAAAATGAGAAGGTTAGAACCAATGCTGTTGGGGTACTTTCTAATATAGATGGGATTTTCGGTCAGCTTTCAGGGAAAACTTACCAGGGTTATGAAATCCATATGGGTGTTTCTGGCGCCGACGGTAATATCATCAACGAAGAAAATGTATACGGAACTTATATTCACGGGATTTTTGACAGAGAAGACATCGCCCGCACAGTGGTGGAAGCTCTGCTTGCTGAAAAAGGCTTGGATTTTTCTGATGTAAAAGCTTTTGATGTGGAAAGCTATAAACAGCAGCAGTATGATATTCTGGCAGACGGACTGAGAAAATCGCTGGATATGGATCTGATTTACAGTTTAATCAAGTAAATGGAAGGAGAAAGCAATGAAAAAGAATGATTTAGGGTTAGTACACATCTATTGCGGCGAAGGAAAGGGAAAGACCACCTGTGCCGTAGGTCTTACAGTCAGAGCCTGTGGTTATGGTCTCCATGTTCTGTTCATGCAGTTTCTGAAGTCCGGTGACAGCAGTGAGCTGAAAATTTTAAAGAATCTGCCGGGTATTGAGGTGGTTGGCACCAAGCCGATTAAAAAGTTCTCTTTCCAGATGACAGAAGAGGAAAAAGCTGAAACCAGAGAAATTAATGCACAGCAGTTTCATGACATGACAAGAATGCTGGAAAACGATCACTATGACATGCTGGTACTGGATGAATGTCTGGGCGCTATTGAAGCAGGACTTCTGGACAATCAGCTGATTGTAGATTTTCTGAAGAACAGACCGGAACAGCTTGAAGTTGTGCTGACAGGCAGATATCCGACTGAAGAACTGGAAGAACTTGCAGACTATGTATCCAGAATCGATAAAGTAAAACACCCTTATGACAGGGGAATTCCGGCAAGGGCAGGTATTGAAGCGTAATGAAAATTGAAAATATTAAACCCGATCAGATCGAAGCGAAAAGCTTTGAAATCATCGGAGAAATTTTAGGAGATAAAAAACTGGATCCTCGTTACGAGGCCGTAATAAAAAGATGTATTCAC
>CABSEO010000150.1 GCA_902476665.1 uncultured Emergencia sp. | reverse complement strand
GAAAAGTAAAGAGAGTACACTGGCCTGCTCGAATGCGGAATGTGATTATAAAGAATAGCTGAAAAGGAAACGGAGGTAGAGAAAATGACACAATTTCATGCGACAACCATCTGTGCAGTCAGACGGGGACCGGATGACGTGGCCATCGGCGGCGATGGTCAGGTAACCATGGGAGAAACTGCAATCATGAAAAATGGCGCAAAGAAAGTAAAAAAGATCTTTAAAAATACAGTGCTGACAGGGTTTGCCGGTTCTGTGGCAGACGCCTTTGCACTGACAGAGAAATTTGAAAAGAAACTGGAGGAACACGGGGGTAATCTGAAACGGGCAGCTGTGGATCTGGCGCAGATGTGGCGCAGCGACAAAGGCATGCGCAGTCTGGAGGCGCTGATGATCGTGGCAGACAGGGAGGATCTTCTGGTGGTTTCAGGAAACGGAGAAGTTATCGTTCCGGATCAGGACTTTATTGCCATCGGTTCAGGCGGCAACTTTGCTTATTCTGCAGCCAATGCACTGTTTAATCATACAGATATGGGAGCGGAGGAGATTGTCAGAGAATCTCTGAAAATCGCATCTTCTATCTGTGTCTATACTAACGACAATATTACTATAGAGAAACTGTAAAGGGGGGATTTATCGTGGCAGGAAAGATTCAGAGCATGACTCCGAAAGAAATCGTCAGCGAGCTGGACAAGTATATTATCGGACAGGACGAGGCGAAGAAATCCGTTGCCATCGCTCTGCGAAACAGGTACAGAAGAAGCCTTCTTTCCGATGAGATGAGGGAAGAAATTACACCGAAAAATATTCTGATGATGGGGCCTACAGGCTGTGGTAAGACAGAGATTGCAAGGCGTCTTGCCAAATTGATGGAGGCACCGTTTGTAAAGGTGGAAGCGACAAAATTTACGGAAGTGGGCTATGTGGGTCGCGATGTGGATTCCATGGTGCGAGATCTGGTGGAAGCTTCTATTCGTATTACGAAGCAGTCCAAGCTTAAAGAAAAATATGATATCGCTGAAGAGATTGCGGAAGAGAAGATTATTGAGGCCATTATTCCCGGCGCCAAGAAAAAGAGCGATCAGCCTAAGGCCAGAAGTCCGTTTGATTTTCTCATGAACAGTGGAGGCTATCCTAGTCAGAAGCAGCTTTATGAGGAAAGCAAGGCTAAGGAAGAGGCATCAAAGGCGGATTCAGGCGATGTGGAAATGGCCAGAGAACAGGTGAGACAGCAGCTGAGGGACGGATTGCTGGAGGAACAGTTCATTGAAATTGAAGTGCTGGATACACCGAAAGGCAATCAGCTTGACATGAGTAATGAAGGTATGAGTATTGCTATCGGAAATATCTTTGGCGATATGATGCCGCAGAAAACCAAGACCAAGAGGGTCAGAGTAAAGGAAGCGAGAAAGATCCTGAGGGAACAGGAGGCGCAGAATCTTCTGGATATGGATCAGGTGACTGACGAAGCGCTGGAGAATGCAGAACAGAACGGTATCATCTTTATCGATGAAATTGATAAAATTGCATCCAGCTCCAGTTATCACAGTGGTGCTGACGTTTCCAGGGAAGGAGGGCAGTGTGAGCAACACTAAGTATGGTCCGGTCAAAACTGATCATATTCTGTTTATTGGTGCAGGCGCTTTTCACACTGCAAAGCCGACGGATTTGATTCCGGAACTGCAGGGGCGTTTTCCGATCCGAGTAGAGTTGCAGAACCTGACAAAGGAATCCTTTGTGCAGATTCTGACGGTTCCGGAGAATGCACTCATCAAACAGCACAAGGCTTTATTAGAAACTGAAGGAATAAAAGTGGAATTTTCTGAAAATGCTATTGACGAAATCGCTACAATGGCGTATCTTATGAATGAGCAGACAGAAAATATTGGGGCTAGAAGATTGCATACGATTCTGGAAAAACTGCTGGAAGACATCTCTTTTAACATCCCGGAGATGGAGGAAGAGCAGATTACCATTGACAGAGAGTATGTACAGAGTAAATTTATGGATACGATTCACAGGGATGATGTGGACAGGTATATCCTGTAGGATTAGCTTTAGAAGGAATTGAGGTATAATATGAGCGAGAATTTATTGAGCAAAGTAGGAAAATTAAACTGGGTATTGTCAGAAAGCACAGCAGGATATGTTTCTTTCGACGATCTGTGCGATATTATGAGTGAAATGCTTCACTCCAATATCTACATCCTGAACAGGAGGGGAAAGGTTCTGGCTGCAAAATACGAAGAGGGAGAAGAGGAGCCGCTCTGCTTTGAAGAGGACGGAAAAATCGTGCTTCCTGAAAAGTATAATGACAGGTTCCTGAAAGTAACTGAAACCAAATCCAATCTGATGTATGACAGCATTAAAGAATTTTATGGTGACAATTACAGCATGGCAAGCAAATATCATACGATTGTGCCGATTATCTTTGGCGGAAACAGAATTGCAACCATGCTGCTGGCAAGACCTGACAAGGCATTTGATGACGAGGATATTGCAATGTGCGAATACGGTGCTACAGTAGTAGGTATTGAGGTTGCAAGAGGAATCGCTCTGGAAGAGGAAGAGGACACCAGACTGAAGGAAGCTGTGGAAATGGCTCTGTCTACGCTGTCTTATTCTGAAATGGATGCTGTGACTAAAATTTTTGCTGAACTGAAGGGAGACGAAGGACTTCTGGTTGCCAGCAAAATCGCGGACAAGTCCGGTATCACCCGTTCTGTTATTGTCAATGCACTCAGAAAACTGGAAAGTGCCGGTGTGATTGAATCTAGATCTCTGGGAATGAAAGGTACGAGAATCAAGATCACCAATGAATTCCTGCGTGAAGGAATCAGCAATTTTGAAATTTAAATCTTTGCAGACAGCCTGGATTTAAATACTGTATGCCGGAGCAGATGTAGCGCTCCTGTCTTTACGGTATAATACAAAAAGTATGACAAAAACCTCTTTCTCTGCATAAAATGTCAGAGCAGGAGGTTTTTTGTGATGAAAAAAAGCTATGGAAGAAGTGGCTTTATTTGGAAAAAAACGATAGTTTCCCTGATGATTATTGCTTTGGGGTGTATTTTATTGGTTGAGGGATTAAAATGGCAGATTGGGCCAAATATCGACGCTGTGAGCAGTCTGAAGGCGAAGGGTATTGTAACAGAACTGATCAACAGCACTATCAGGGAGGTTTTTCCGTCAGAAGAGGATGAAAAAGAGCTGATTATTGTTAAAACCGGAGAAGACGGAAAGATTCAGATGGTTCAGGCCAATACGCCCCTGATTAACAAGATGGTGGCAGCTTTTGCAGAGAGCCTGCAAAAAAAGTATTCTAAAATGGATGCCTGTCAGGTGGACATTTCATATGGTACTCTGCTGGGCAGCAAAGTACTTTCTCAGAGCGGACTTGGTTTTGACATAAAGGTTCTGCCTCTTTCCGTAACAAAATATGATTTTGAAACCGAGTTTGAATCTCAGGGCATCAATCAGACTAAATACAAAGTATATATTACTTTAGAAAGTGAAGTAAGGATCCTGCAGCCGTTTTCTGATAAAGATATTAAGATCGAGAATAAAGTGCTGATTTCAGAGGCAGTAATTCTGGGAGAGGTGCCGGACAGTTACGTAAATGTACCGAAAGAAGATATTTTAGATGTAACATGATGCGTTTTGTGTTATACTATGCCTATGCTGAGATTTAATGAAAATAATGAGATAATTACAGAAGAGGCCTATCGGGCCATCCTTGTAGGCCTTCAGACCAAAGAAGATATCAGTTACTCTATGGATGAACTTGCAGGGCTTGCAGAAGCGGCAAATGCCCAGGTGCTGGGAAAGCTGGTACAGACTCTTGAAAGACCTAATACAGCCACCTTTATCGGAAAGGGAAAGGTGGAAGAGGTAGCAGAACTTGCAGCTGCCATGGAGGCTGACGTTGTGATTTTCAATGACGAGCTTTCCGGAATGCAGATTCGTAATCTGGAAGATGCCATTGGTGTGAGAGTGATCGACAGAACCATTCTGATTCTGGATATATTTGCGGCCCGTGCCGATTCCAGAGAGGGTAAGCTTCAGGTAGAACTTGCCCAGCTGAAATACAGGATGCCGAGGCTGATCGGCTTTGGAAAATCTTTATCCCGTCTGGGCGGCGGTATCGGTACCAGAGGACCGGGAGAAAAGAAACTGGAAACAGACAGAAGGCATATTGAGCGGAGAATTGACGATATCAGAGAAGAGCTGGCTCAGCTTCAGCGCACCAGAGGCGTACAGCGTGCCAAAAGAGAAAAATCGGGAATTCCTGTGGTGGCGCTGGTCGGCTATACTAACTCTGGAAAATCGGCTTTGATGAACCGGCTGCTTTCTCTAAGCGACAAAGAGGATAAAACTGTCACAGAAAAAGATATGCTTTTTGCGACGCTGGATACACAGAGCCGCAGCGTTACTCTGGATTCGAATCATCAGTTTATTCTTGTGGATACAGTAGGATTTGTAAGCAAACTGCCTCACAGTCTGGTTGAGGCTTTTAAGGCGACGCTGGAAGAGGTGCTTTATGCGGATCTTCTGCTTCATGTAGTGGATTCTTCTTATGAAGAATGTGAATTCCATATCAGAGTTACAGATAAAGTGCTTTCTGAGATTGGCGCCGGGGCAAAAGAAAAGATCATGGTCTACAATAAGATCGATCTGACAGAGGATTTTCAGCCGCCATATACAGGAAATGAAAGCTTTTTTGTCTCCGCAAAGGAAAATATCAACATAGAACAGCTGACTGAGGCGATAAAGAATCATATATTCAGTGATGTAAGCGCCAGACTGCTGATCCCTTATACCAGAGGCGATATATCTTCCTATCTGTGTGAAAAAGCACAGATAAAATCCATGGAGTACGAGGAAGAAGGAACTGTTTTTGAACTGGAATTATCTGAAGAGGATTATCAGAGGTTGAAAGAATATGAAATTGTATAGTACAGTATTTGAAGAAGGCAGCGCAGAGCAGAGCATCGAAAAATCCCGCTTTATCGCTTATGTAAAGCCTGCAGAATCCAGAGAAGAGGCGGATGCGTTTATAGCCTCCATTAAAAAGAGACATAAGGATGCCACACATAACGTACCGGCCATGGTACTGGGAGACAAGTCTCAGATCCAGTGGGCCAGTGATGACGGCGAGCCGCAGGGAACCAGCGGTGCACCGATAGTACAGATGCTGGTACAGGAAGGCATCACGAATGTGGCTGTAGTGGTGACCCGGTATTTTGGCGGAATCCTGCTGGGAACCGGCGGGCTGGTGCGGGCTTATACAAGCAGTGCTAAACTGGGGCTTGCGGCAGCAGGAATTTGTGATGTCTGTGATATGTCGGTACTCACTTACAGGGTGGATTATTCTGTTTTTAATAAAATACAAAATTTCCCCTTTACATCTTCCGTAAAATTTGCTAATATAATTTATGCTGATACGGTAAGTTTTGAACTGGTCGTTGATCCGGAACATGTTTGCAGAATCAAAGAAGCTGTGGAAAACTTATCCGGGGGTCGTGCTGTTCTTACAGGCGAGGCTGTCAGACACCAAAAAGTCAAACGATAAAAAATCTTCCAAAACTTACAAAAAAGGGTTGACAGATAAAGTCGTTTGTGCTAATATAAGTTTCGGCTCACTTCTTCAGGAATTACGCTGAAGAAAAAAGCTGAAAAAATCAAAAGAAAATGCTTG
>CABSEO010000149.1 GCA_902476665.1 uncultured Emergencia sp. | reverse complement strand
AGACAGTGGTGTGGCTATGCTCTGCGTCCTCAACTCTGTGAGAATTCTATATAAAAAAAATAAATGAATGATAGTTATGGAGGAATGAGAAATGGATTTTGAAAAACATGATCAGATGGAGCCAGAAACGCTGCAGGCTCTGGCAGAACTGTTTAAGGTCTTTGGAGGCCCCACCAGAATACGCATCCTGTACGCTCTGCTGCAGAATGAACTATGCGTACAGGAAATAGCAGACAGACTTTCCATGACACAAAGTGCCATTTCTCATCAGCTCCGTATTTTAAAACAGATGGCACTGGTAAAATTCCGTCGCGACGGAAAAACCATATATTATTCCCTGGCAGACGATCATGTGGCTACTATCATGGCTCAGGGACTGGAACATGTACTTGAATAGATTTTCTCAAAGGAGACATTCTATGATAACTATCCGAAATGAAAGATCATCTGACAGATCTCTTGTAGAACATATCACAAGGGAAGCATTTTACAATCAGTATGTGCCCGGCTGCACAGAACATTATCTGGTTCACATTATGCGTGAGCATCCCGACTTTATTCCTGAGCTGGACTTTGTCATTGAAGCCGATGGCCAGGTTATAGGAAATATCATGTACACAAAAGCCTGCCTGACAGGAGAAAAGGGAAAAGAAAAGACCGTTCTAACCTTTGGACCCATCAGCATACTTCCCCAGTATCAGAGAAAAGGCTATGGAAAGCTCCTGATGGAATATTCCTTTCAGCAGGCTGTCATGCTGGGATATGATGCAGTGATTATTTTTGGAAGTCCTGCCAACTATGTGAGCAGTGGTTTTAAAAGCTGTAAAAAATACGGCGTTTCCACAGAAAATGGTACTTTTCCAGCTGGCATGCTGGTAAAAGAACTGATTCCTGACGCCCTCTCAGGAACCAGCTGGATCTATCATGAGAGTTCTGTCATGCATATCGATGAAAAAGAGGCACAGCGATTTGATGACACTTTTCCCAAAAAAGAGCGTAAATATCTCCCAAGTCAGGAAGAGTTCTTTATCTACGTAAATTCAACAATAAAATAGACAACAGAACCGCTTTCACCAATTGAAAGCGGTTCTGCTGCTTACCGGGGATATTCATACTCAAAAGAAGCTTTTGATGTTTTAAAAGAGAAAAGAGTTTTTCCGTCTTTTTTGAAACTGTAGGCTGCAATGCAGGATGGACTTTCATGAATAAACCGGCGCATATCTCCCATTACCGGTGCCAGAAGAGGATGTTCCTTCTTCTCACACAATTTGGCCGAAAAAATCATATCACCCTGAGTTATTACAATTTCACCGCCACTAATTCTTGCGGCTCTGGCTCCCAGATAAGTGGCCAGTCTGATCTCCCTTCCCCGCCAAAAAATCACACCGATAATTCCTGTGAAATGAAAAGGACCGATTGGAATCTCAGCTGCACTGACCATCAGAGACCCCTCACGGAAAAAGCACTGAGTCCAGGCATATGCGCCGGGAAAAGAGCATCCCCTGTCACCTTCAATGTATCCCTTGGCATTTTCAAAGATAAAACGATTTCCATTAATCGATACCTCTCCCTCAACCTCATGGTACATACTGACAATACTATGTCTGCATTCCATGAAAGGAACATACCGAAAAGGTCCCATGATATCATACCGAATATGTGAAAAGGGGCTGAAACATACCTCTCCCTCAACCCTGCACCCGTTTTTGTCTATATCCAGCTTCATGCCCCTCTTTCCAAAGAAATTTTTTTCAGTTCTGATACAGAACTCATGCGAATCCAGATAAAGAGTCCTCTCATCCAATGGAACATGCAGAGCTTCCCGTTCAGAAATTATCTGTATAGAAGCTGATTTCTGCTCCTTTGTCCTGTGCACTGCAGGAATCAATGCCAGAGTATGTTCTTCCGACTGACATTTCACATACCATCCACAGAAATATTCTTTCATAACAACTCCTTTAATCATTGCTCGGACATAGTTTTGCTGTCTTCCTGCACAATTATACAAGAAAAGTTTCTGTATAACGTCCGGAAACTACAGTGCGAAACTGTGTTTTCTGTATTCTCTTTCTCCCAGGCCCTTTAGAAATTCCAGTTGATAGTTGTGTACATTCAGTGTATACTTTTTGATATGAAAATCATGTATTCCGTCATACTGATGTTCTGCTGAAGAGTTTTGCACCTTTATCAAACACAGTTCTTTTTGTATTCTTGATTTTTTATTTCCGAAAAACGGAAAATACCGATTTCTTTTAAACTATCATACATAGCTGAAGCCGCTGCTTCAGCAGTTTATATAATACGGGTTTTATATCAACAAAAAAGTTTATGAAAGGAGAAAACCGGATAAGTCCTCTATGAGCAGCAAACAGTCGGAATCCGGTATTATTCTAAAAATGAAAAAAGTCATGATGATATTTAACACCAACGAGAATATCGACGCAATCAATTATCTGAACCAGCATCTCAAATCCATTTTTGAGGAATATATCGATATCGAAAACGTTTATCTGGATAACATCAGATGTGGCGAAAGGCTGGAGGCTGATGCTTTTCTGCTGATTTCAGAAGACAAGCTTCAGCTCCTCAAGGACAATATTGCAGATTATTCAAAGATACTGATCATGAACAGATCTATCAACAAAAGCTCACTCGATAAGATTACAGAAATTCCAGACGGAGAAAAAGTTCTCGTGCTAAATGACTCACTGACCTCTTCACTTCAGGCAACCTACAATCTTTATGAACTGGGTTTTGTAAATCTTACCCTTGTTCCCTTTGACGAAAATGAACCTCTCTCTGTATATGCAGATATAAAGACAGCAATCACACCAAATGAGGAACATCTTGCACCTCCCACCATAGAAAAAATATATAATATCGGTTACAGAGACTTTTCCTTTGATACATTATTGAGACTGATGCAGCTTCTGGACTTAGAAAACAATAGAATCTACAAGAATCTCCTGCTTCGTATCAACACTGTTTCCGAAGCCAATTCATCGTTCTATGCAAAATATCTTCAGGAATTTCTCAAAAATCAGGCTCTCAGCATGACATCCGACAGCTCTGACTCCGCTCTCATTCTTTCCGATATTGATGGTCTGGTTATCTACGCAGACGAAAAGGCAAAGAAGCTGTTTGATATCAGGGCTATCGGCGACAGTATCGATGATGTTATCTCTCTTTCCGATCTGAAAGAAGGAGATTATATTCAGACAGAAATAACCATTGGAAATCATCTTTATTCTGTGGACAAGTCCCCTATAAAACTTCTTGGAGAAAGTGTCGGCTACTCTTTTGCATTCCAGCCTACAAGCAGTGAACCAAGGTCTATCCGCAGCGGCCTTTTCGCCCGATACAGTTTTAATGATATCATCCATCGTTCTGCAAAGATGAAAAGCCTGATCGACATGGCCAAAGATATCTCAAAAACAGACTTCACAATCTCCATCACTGGAGAAAGTGGCACCGGCAAAGAAATGTTTGCTCAATCCATCCATAATTATTCCCTCAGAAAGGATGGTCCGTTCGTTGCTATAAACTGCGCAGCACTCTCTGACTCACTCCTTGACAGTGAATTGTTCGGATACGAAAAAGGCTCTTTTACAGGTGCCGACAGTAAGGGAAAAAGCGGCCTGTTTGAACAGGCTCACGGCGGCACCATCTTTTTAGATGAAATAGGGGATATCTCTCCCAACATGCAGTTGAGGCTTCTGCGGACACTTCAAGAAAAGCAGATAATAAAAGTAGGCGGTACAAAACCCATCAATGTCGATGTAAGAATCATCGCAGCCACTAATAAAAATCTCGAAGAGGAAGTAAAAAAAGGGAATTTCAGAAATGATCTTTTTTACAGACTGAACGTAATACCACTGGAAATTCCGCCGCTCAGAGAAAGACGTGAAGATATTCTTCCCCTTTTCAGGCACTTTGTCGAGAAAAAGTTTTCCGATCTTACAGAACGAGAAAAGAAACAGCTGGTTTCATACCAGTGGCCAGGAAACATACGACAGCTTGAAAACGTCGCCACCTATTACAAAGCACTGTCAGTACTTCCCAACCTTAATTCTGAAACCTCACAGACCAGAGATGCCGCTCCTGCCGGCGATGCACTTAAAATCACTGTTCTCAAAATTATCAGTGAAAATACCTTTCCGTACCATGGGATTGGACGTACGGCTATCACTAAACTGCTAAGGGAAATGTCAGTCTATATGAGCGAAGGAAAACTGAGAGATATCTTAAATGAGTTGAAGGATAAAAACCTGGTTCTCATTCATCGGGGCAGGTCCGGCTGTCTGATCACTGAGGAAGGTATAAAGTTTCTGAAAGAGCATGAATGATAACAGGCTGTCATCTTCAGATTATCTGAAGTGACAGCCTGTTTGCATTGCCTAGCCAATAAAGAATCTGCACTTTGAAAGTTCAAAAGGAGTCTTCGCGGTATATGAGACGGTAAAATCATCCACCCGTTCTACACCCGGAAACCACGAGGCGGAACGGGCTTTTTGAAATTCTTTATAGCAAAGAGTCATCGTATACTCACTTTCAATAGCCCTTGCTTTTGGCAGCGGTCTGCTGAGGACGTCCCTCACAGCGGCTTCTATTTCAGATACCACCGTCTGCGGATGTCTGTTCCAGGTGGCATCTCCGATACCTCTCTTTGTCACAACGGTTTTAATACCGTCATACTCCTCGGCTGCAGACCGGCATATCCCCTCATCGCCAGAAATCAAAAGGGATGGAACTCCCAGCTGATCTGCTACCTGCGAATTTATCGTAAACTCAGAAGCATAATGCCCGTTAATCTTAAACCAGTTATAAACATGATCTTCACAGGTGTGCTTTAATGGACTTGTATCAGTCCAGGCGCCGGAATGATATCCTATGTATATAATACCGTCAAAGGTCTCATCCAGGCCGCCGAGCATGGAAAGAGGACTATTCATCCACCCCCTGATAAGTTCTGCACGTTCCGGAAGAAGACTGTGATCAATATTCATCGCATCTTCATGTCCGTCTTTTACCACAACCTCACACCCCATACTGAGGGCACCTCTGCAGGCAGCAGCTACCTCTGCAGACATCTGTCTGCATGCCTCTTCATATCCTTTCCCCCCATATCTGGTTGCATCCCAGCTGGTGATTCCACTTACTCCTTCAATATCTGCACTGATAAATATTTTCATACTAATAATCTCCTTAATCTACTGTTTTAAAATGGTCCAAGGTTGATGCTATGTGCTATGAGCACCATGATATATCCTGCAATCAGCTGTATTCCCATAGCTTTCCAGGCAAATTTCATCCAGATGTTATATTTCAGACCACATAACTGGCATGGAACAAGAGCGCCTGCCGGCCACAGGTAATCTGTGAATCCGTCTCCAAACTGGTAGGTAAGCACCATTACCTGCTGATTGATACCAAGGATCTTTCCAAGAGGGCTCATGATAGGCATCATCATTACCGCTTTACCAGAACCGGAATCTACGAAAAAGTTCAAAATAGTAACAAATACAAACAGCATAAGCAGTGTAAATGCCGGGCTCTTTCCTTCAAGTACCTGAGAAATGGCATACACAAAAGTATCAACGATCTCTCCCTGCTCCAGCACAATCATAATCGCTCTTGCAAATCCAATGACAAAACCCGCCGTCAGCACATTGGCAGCTCCTCTCATAATGCTGCTGCATGCGTCACTGGGTTTCACCCTGAAAAT
>CABSEO010000148.1 GCA_902476665.1 uncultured Emergencia sp. | reverse complement strand
TTGCGTCAACGCTCATTTTTGTAATATCGTTTCTGATAATCTGCATCTTCTCTCAATGCCAGTGCCACCGGTTTTGACCGGGGGGTTTGACCCCTGACCTCTTTTTAGGTTAAAGAGAAAACTGCACCACAGCCTTGACGGGCCATCGTGCAGCGATTTCGTTCACCTGAATTTTGCTTTACCGATATACCACTTCAAATTCTTCCAAGACGCAATCTCCCTTTTCATCGAAATCCAGACCAACGGCCTTATAGTCTGGAGTAAAAGCTCTCCGATGCACTTCGCGCCATTTTTTCAAGCTGCGGTTATCTTCGCCCTCTTTGAAAGCGTGGTCTGCGCTGACTTGATTGAACGGAACAACAGATACTTTTGTATCACGGATGATACACGCCGCCTCCTCATTGTCAAAAAGAATCACACTGTATGTCCCGACTTCCGGCAAGTTTTCACCATCCAGTTCATAGGCGAGTTTTGTGCTTGCAGTTGCAGTCTTTATTCCGGCGAGTACAAGATTCGCAAGTTCGTCAGCAGCCGCACCGCCGCCGCAAAACTTCCATATATCGTGCCGTGTATTGCAATTCGTATTCGTTGTACGGCAATATTCCTCCCACATCATTTCTCCAGTCATTCCGACTTCCTCCTCTGTGCCTCCACAAATCTTGAAGTATCTTCCACTACGCCTGTAATTTTTATGCTGTCAGCCTCTACATGGCAGCTGTAGCAGACGATCTGGACCCCCTCCTTGGCAGCCTTCACAAGTGCTTCCTTAAACTCCGGCTGTGCCGCTTCGTTTGGCATTACCCGATGAATTCCATTCATCTGAATCACAAAGGCAATTGAGCAATGATAGCCTTCCTTTGCTGCTTTTGCCAGTTCATGCAAGTGCTTCACGCCTCGCTCCGTTGGTGCATCCGGAAATAATCCGGTTCCCAGATGCAAATCATCTGCCAGCGTGCAGCCCTTTACTTCCGTCAGGAATCTTTCCCCGTCTCTTTCCATATAAAAATCAATTCTGGATTCCCCATAGGTATATTCTGGCTTCACCAGCTCGTAGTTCAAACTCATTAACTGCTGCTTCATCAAAGCGTTCGGTGCCAGACTGTCGATATTCACCCATTTTAGCTTTGGTTTGTATACAGAAATCAGATCATATGCCGTTTTTCGATTTGGGTTCAATGTCTTCTGTAGTGTTACCTTTGCTTCCGGCATCAGAAGCTCCTGCAAACGCCCTGTATTTTTCACATGAACAATCTGCGGTGCTCCGTCAATCAGCACCTCTGCCGTGAATCGATTCATTCTGCGGACGAATGTCCCTGCAACTGTATTCTCATAAATGATTGTCGTATTCTGTTTCACCATAAATCTTCCTATTGCTCATCATTCAGCCTTTCCAAGAAGGCTTTGACCGGGGGTTTGACCCCTGACCTCGTGACCTCAGACCTCGTAAAAATCTGCTGACAGCGGTTCTATATTCGCTCTTTTCAGCAGATCTGAGTACTTCAGTTCTTCTCCAAGCACTACAAATCTATTCGCCAGTCCGTCATCCGTAATCTTCTGATTCATCTTTTTGGCAAGTTGCTTATACAATTCATCGGAATCATAATCCGTATCTATTCCAATTGACTCCAGCCACTGCTTTTCGTAAAAGAAGCTGCTGTAGCGATTGGTCGCATACTGTACACTGATCGGTGTGCTTTTATTTCCAGCACTCACATAATACTCTGAAAACTTGGACTCGAGAAACAAAGCCGTCTTTCGGTCCTTGCTTACGAGTACAATATCCATGTTTGACGGATATCCAATCACCGGATTTTTGAATTCAAACGTAGAATAGTTAAACTCAACGTCATTTCCATGGATATTAAGAACCAATGTGTTTTCATCACTGATATTGTAAAATGTCAGCAGGGCAAGCCGCGACGAAGAATGTAGCATTAATATTTTCTTTTTTTCATCTCCATCGCCGCTGATCGCCCGTTTGTATTGCCGGTCAAATAACGACTCGTTTTCAATTTTATAAACAGACTTGATAATTTCGCAAGCTTTCTCAGAATCTCCTGTAAACCGATATGAAGTCGGTTTTTTTCAGCATTAGGCTCAATCTTCACTTGCAGAAACTCTTTTCTTCCCCAGACACTCTGGTACACTACCTGGCTTCTCCCCGTATTTCGAAAAATCATACACCCTCCCAATCGTTCGGAGTTTGACCGGGATCTGCCCCCCCCCGGACCTAGTTCTTTTTTCTTCCAAACAGCATTTACTTCACCTCTACATTCAATATTTCTCTCACAGCATCCAATAATGCGTAGTACAGATAGCAATCCTTCACACGCGCCGCAGGATGAGAGAAAGTGATAACAATTTTATTTCCATCTTTGAAGTGCCAAACTCCACGAGTGGTCATCTTCCAATCTATTTGTTTTTCACGCAAACAAGCATTCACAAATGCCTGCTCAGTACCACAGCAAATCACAATATCAGGAGCATATAGCTCAAACTGTCGCCGCAGAATATTCGCATTGTTTAATGCCGCCGTGTAGACTTCTTTATTTTTTGACACATAGCTGCCAGATGTTTTCTTCACATTAATAGCACAGATTTTAGGAAGCATCTTTTCACGTCTGGTCCAACAGTCTTTTTCCACTTCTGACCATGGCAATTCTTTTTGAAGATTAAAAATGCCTTCCGTCCACCTCGCTATGTTGTCCCATGTCGGATCATGTTCACAGCCTCGACCGCCACTTTGCAGATGGTCACATAAGCTCCACCCTGAACCGCCGTTTACTTCCTTCAGTACATACATAATTCGATATGGTGCTGATATATATTGCGCCTCATCAGGAACACCATCCACAATAATTGAAGGATCCAACTGCCGTAACTTGTCGAAAAGTTCTTTTTGGCACATCGCGATACTCATAGCGGTTCACTCCTTCACTTACAGATACTTTTTAAATGACTTCTTCATCTTAAGCATAACATCAATGATCCAGTCAAATTGTGCGTTCCACTGATTCTTATCACCCCTGACTGGCTTTGACCGGGGTCTGCCCCCTTTGACCGCGGGCAGGTACCAACATCCTCAAACAGCAATTCTGGCATACACATATGTATCCTTCCATTTTGGCTGTCCATATTCATCCCTATGAAAGAAAACATTTTTTCTAAAATGAGCTTCTCTGACCAATCCTGCTTTTTCTAACAACCGCCATGAACATTCGTTTCTTGGATCACACTCTGCAAACACCCTATGTATCCCCTCTGAAAAAGCCATTTCTATTAAAGCAGTGATTGCCTCCAATGCATATCCTTGCCGCTGAAAATCCTGATTCACAATGTAGCCAATTTCTCTTGCTTCAAAATCACGTTTACCAAAATATATATTTCCGATAACTTTACCTGTTTCCTTCAACTCTATTGCATAAAATTCATCAGAATCAACTCTGTACTTTAAGTGCTCCCTTCCATTTTCATAATTAATTCCCGGATAGCCTTCAAATTCGCTGTCTCTTAACTGTGACAAGAACTCATATAAATCATCATAATCTGCCTCAGTAAATTTTCTTAAAATGAGACGTGCTGTTTCTAGTTCCATAATTTCACCTCTTTACAATAATTCTTTCAACTTTACCCCAAATTGCCTCTTCAACAACATTCATCCACATTTTTTCTAATATCCTTGCCCCAGAATCTAATTACAGTCAAGCCAAGAAACAGCAATTGTTTGTTCACTTCATCATCACGTTCGAGACTTTGACCGGGCTCTGACCCAAACGGCTTTGACCAGGGTCTGACCCCTCCCGGGATTTTTCCGCGCACTCAGTTTGAACTCCGGGAGCATTTTTCCGCGTCGATCGCCAGCACGAACATCAGCACCCGCAGTGCGTTCACCGGATTGATAATATCAAGAACATAGGTGTCCGTCATATGGAATATTTCTTTTGAAATCACTGCTACCTGCTCTCCTGCTGCCCCGGTAATGGAATAATCCCATTCCAGAAAGCTGCCCTCTACATGCCAGCCACAGCAGTCGATATCATAGCGGGGTTTGAAAAAGGACAACTCCTTGCTGATACATCCAACGTAGCTGCTGCCCTCATACAGTTCGAACTTCGGCAGCCAGGTCAGTATTTTTTCTTTGACCGTCCCCAGCTCCTGTCCTGACGCATCGAATACTTTCAGGCAGTGTCCCCAGGAAAGCTGCCCTTTTACCACATACACTGTATTGCCGTCTTCATCGTAAATATCGTAACTGTCAAACCATGAAAAAAATCTCTGCCGAAATAACAGTTTCATACCTAAGCTCCTTTCCGCTGTTTCTCAGCCTAAGATATCTTTTGTCCTAAAAGCTGCTCTGTCCAGGTTTTTTCAGAAAATCCGGTCAGCACCGTTTTCTCTCCGACTACGAGCGGACGCTTCACGAGCATTCCGTCCGTCGAAAGAAGCTTTAGCTGCTCTTCTTCGGACATTTCCAGCAGCTTATCCTTTAATCCCAGCTCCTTATAGAGCATTCCGCTCGTGTTGAAGAATTTTTTCAGCGGCAGTCCGCTCTTTTCATACCACGTTTTGAGTTCCTCATAGGTTGGATTCTCTTCTTTGATCGCGCGCTCTTTGTACTCCACGCCGTTTGCATCCAGCCATTTGAACGCTTTCTGACAGGTGGTGCATTTTTTATAGCATAATACTGTTATCATATTGTTCTCCGTTTTTGAATGTTTTCGTCATAGGCTCCTGACACGGCTCACGTCCGCACTCGAACTCTGTTTCACTCCAGAAAATGAATCCGCTCCGGATGGAAGCGATCTTCCTGCGCGCGGCTTTCCGCAGGATATCCGAGCGCAAACAGGGAAAATACCGCCACCTCTTTGGGCAGCTCCAGCAGCTTATGGACTTCCTCCATCCATTCTTCCATCGGAGCGATTCCGATCCACACACCGCCAAGCCCCTGTGCATCCGTTTCAAGCCACATGTTTTCCTGTGCAATCGAAAGGTCAATCTGCGCAAAATCCGGAGCCATCAGTCCTTCCTTCCGATATACAGGCACGATTACGACCGGCGCGTTTGCTGCACATCCCGCATAGGGTGTCGCTTTGGAAAGCGCTTTGATCTTTTCCGGATTCGTCACCACATAAAATTCCCACGGCTGCTGGTTGCACGCGCTGGGTGCCTGCATACCCGCCCGCAAAATCTGCATCAACTTTTCTTTTTCCACCTGTTTGTCTTCATACCTGCGAACACTGATTCTGTGAAAAATACTGTCCATCGCTCCTCCTTCTCCTGCTGCCACATGTTTGTATATCTATAATTGACGGATACTCTACGACGGATTTTCCCATCGTTCTGAAGCTATTTTACCATCTCATAAAATGAAATCCAAAGAATTTCTGTTAGATTTGTCTATTTTGCATTACAATAGTAATAATTATCATTATTATTTTCGGTTCGGAATCTCCGAAAGTATTTCATCGGCTTTTCGGATCACTTCTCCCGGAACATTCAAAAACTCCAGCGCCGAACGAAGCGTCATTTCCGAAGTGAGCAGGTTTTCTTTCTGTTCTGCAGAAGCCACTGTAAAATAGGCTCGTGAAAAAGCATATTGCGGTCTGATCCCTGATTACTCGGCCCCCTGATTCCTTATGAGCCACGCAAACCCTTTCGCTGTCCGGATTCCGGCATCTTTGAAGTGATTTCCCGGATTCCATTCCAAAATCGTTCGGATTTTCTGCATCTTTAACAG
>CABSEO010000147.1 GCA_902476665.1 uncultured Emergencia sp. | reverse complement strand
GGTCATCGCTTCCACGCAAGGCGCTTATGTTATCCTGAAAGATGGCAGAAGGATGCTGAATATGTGCTCCAATAACTATCTGGGACTGTGCGACAATGAGACTCTGATAAAAGCTGCAAAAGAAACCTGTGACAAAAAAGGGTACGGACTGTCTTCGGTGCGTTTCATCTGCGGTACACAGGATATTCATAAACAGCTGGAGAAAAGAATTGCGGATTTTTTCGGCATGGAGAATACCATTTTATACGCATCGTGCTTCGATGCGGACTTTTTGAAACGATTCTGTCAGAACAGGATGCAGTGATCAGTGATGAGTTGAATCATGCCTCGATCATTGACGGTGTGAGACTCTGCAGGGCAAAGCGCTACAGATATAAAAACAACAATATGGAGGATTTGGAGAAGCAGCTTGCTGAGGCAGACAGGCAGGGTGCCCGTATCAAGCTGATTGCCACGGATGGAGTTTTCTCTATGGATGGGATTATTGCTAATCTGAAAGGAATCTGTGATCTGGCAGACAGGTACCACGCACTGGTAATGGTAGATGACAGTCATGCTGCCGGATTTGTGGGAAAAACAGGAAGAGGAACACCGGAGCACTGCGGTGTAGAGGGACGTATTGACATTCTGACCGGTACTCTGGGAAAAGCACTGGGAGGTGCATCAGGAGGTTACACCACCGGTAGAAAAGAAATTATAGAACTGCTTCGACAGAAAAGCAGACCATACCTGTTTTCCAATACTCTGGCGCCGTCTATTGCGGGAGCTTCTCTGAAAGCATTTGATATGCTGGAAAAGAGCACCCTGCTGAGGGACCATCTTGAGGAGATTACTGTCTATTACCGCAAAGCTATGACTGATGCAGGGTTTGATATTATTGAAGGCACACATCCGTGTGTGCCGGTGATGCTGTATGATGAGAAACTGGCCGTGGATTATGCGGAAAAAATGGTGGAAAAAGGAATTTATGTGGTTGCTTTTTCTTATCCGGTTGTGCCAAAGGGAAAAGCAAGAATTCGTACTCAGCTTTCTGCGGCACATAAGAAAGAAGATATTGATCTGCTGGTAAAAGCTTTTATTGAGACCCGAAATGAAATTGAAAAAGGATGAGAAACAGTCTGATGAATCTATGGAAAACAGGGATTCTCATGGACAGTAACAGGAAGGAGGAAGACAATGGAAATAATTAGGAAAAGACTACAGGAAAGGTTTTTGAGATATGTGATGATGGATACGCAGTCACGAGAAGAGAATCAGTCGGTTCCAAGCACGCCGGGACAGCTGACTCTGGCTCGTGCGATTGCTGAGGAACTTGAGAAAATGGATATCACCGATGTGCGACTTGATGGAAAAGGCTATCTTTATGGAAGTCTGCCCGCTAATCAGGACAAAGAGGTTCCGGTCATCGGATTTATTGCCCATATGGATACGGCAGATGCTCACCCGTCGCCCCGAAAGCTGCCCAGAATTATAGAAAATTATGACGGCAGTGTTATCTGTCTGGAATCCGGCGTTACACTGGATCCGGCTGAAGACAAGGCACTGCGTGGAAGCACAGGCTGTACACTGATTGTGACTGATGGTACTACGCTTCTGGGCGGTGATGATAAAGCAGGCGTTGCGGAAATTGTGACTGCTTTGGAATATCTGGCAGAGCATCCAGAACTGAAACACGGTAAAATCGCTTTTTCCTTCACACCTGATGAGGAAATCGGAACCAGTCAGGATCATTTCAGTGTGGAAGATTTTGGCGCGGACTTTGCTTATACAATAGACGGAGCCGATTTCGGGGATATTGAGTATGAGAATTTTAATGCGGCTTCGGCAGTTATTACAGTAAAGGGTGTGGAAACTCACCCGGGAGAAGCGAAAGACAAAATGAAAAATGCGACGCAGATTGCCATGGAATTTAATGCCATGCTGCCAGCCTGGGAACGGCCTGAGCATACAGAGGATTATGAAGGGTTCTATCATCTGAGCCATATTGAAGGGGGATGCGGAAAGTGTATTCTTCGTTATATTATCAGAGAACATGATCATAAAAAATATGAGCAGAGAAAGGAGCTGGTTCGCAGAGCGGCAGAACAGCTGAACTTGCGGTATGGGGAAGGAACTGTTTCTGTGGAGCTCCGTGACGGATATCGGAATATGGCAGAGAAGGTGAGACCTCATATGCATCTGATTGAATATGCAAAAGAAGGGATTGCGGAGCTGGGAACAGAGCCTCGTGTTCCGGCTATTCGAGGAGGCACAGACGGTGCAGAACTTTCTTTCAAAGGTGTGCCGTGTCCTAATCTGGGAACCGGATCCTGGAACCATCATGCAGTGACAGAAACGGCAAACCTGGATCATATGGTGAAGTGTACGCAGCTGATTATCAAGCTGGCAGAAAAATATGGAAAAGGAATAGAAAACTAAGAGAAAAAGCCGGACGGAACCTGTTAAAAGCAGCTTCTGTCCGGCTTTTCAGTATTTTATAAACTAAGGAACAGCGGAATCAGAATGGGCACAGAGGCCGCATGAATGAGTCCGGAGATAAAAGAGTAGACTGTTACATCGCTTCTTGTGGATTTTGCGATGATAGGCAGACAGACTCCCATAGCCGTGCCTCCTGCCATGGACACTGTCTCCATATAACCGATCTTTTTTGCCAGCAGGGGTACGGATAGCAGAGTGAAGTATTCACGCAGCAGATTATGCATAAAGGCGATGGCGGCACAGGTCACAAGGCCTTTATCCAGAATAATTGCAGATGCGATGGTGTACCAGCCGAACCCTGAGCAGATGGTCAGTAGCTCTGCCGGATCATATCCGGCAGCTGCAGCAAACAGAACAGCCGCTAAGAGAGAAGAGATCATAGCCGCTGCAGGAAACAGAAGAATTCTGACACCGATTTTTCGGAAGCTGTCTGCTACAGTGCCGTCGATACCGATATTGACGCCGGTCAGAAAGAGCAGTACTGACAGTCCCAGATTGACAATCAGGCCGGTGGAGTCTGTCATGAACTCGATGGCAGAGGCATCTGCTCTCAGGCTGAAAACATATCCCGATACCAGTCCGGAGATAACAGAGCAGAGAATCAGAAACGCCATGATGCGCTGTGATGTATTTTTTTCAATACCTGATTCTCCGTTGTCATCTGTTCTGTCGGAAGAGTCCGGAAACGGAGAGGAATCCTCCGTATTTTTAATTCTTGCAAACCGGTCCATACCGATAAACCTTCTTACCAGTGTGGCGGACACGGCAGAAACCGCCATGACAAGAACTGCAAGCACGGCGGAAAGCAGTCCGAGAGAAGCAAGGTTACTGATGACCTCTTCGTTGGAACCCATGCGCAGTCCCATGGAAAAAATGAGAAGCACAATGGCTCCGGTCTGAAAATGGCCTGTCCGGACTGTCAGAGACTTGTGGTTTCTCAGCCTGCTTCCGAGAAAATATCCGATGCAGGCCAGAAACAGAAATAAGATAAGATCTTTCATATGCTGTTCTCCTCTGGTTGTTGAATCACTGCTTTTTCAGATTTTTTATTTCTGATGTTTCCAAAGATAAAAAATCGTTTTACATGGCGGAAGACTAAAGTGTGATCGGTGCGGTCTGTTCTTTCAGCCATGCAGCTGTGTGCGCGTCAAGCCGCGGGGCGATTTTCCCGTATACTTCTGCATGATAGCGGTTGAGCCAGTCAAGTTCCTCCTGAGTCATCAGCTGCGGCAGAACCGCATCCCTTTCAAAGGGACACCAGGTAATTGTCTCAAACTTCAGCATGCCTGATTCTTCCTCAACACAGAGAATTTCATTTTCCAGCCGGATTCCGTACTGGTTTTCCAGATAGACGCCGGGTTCATTACTGGTAATCATTCCCGGATAGAAAACCTGTCTGTTTCCGGCTTTCGTACTGATGGTCTGAGGACCCTCATGAACGCTGAGAAGATGTCCTACCCCATGACCCGTGCCGTGATTGTAATCAAGGCCTATAGCTCGCAGCGGCCGGCGGGCCAGTTCGTCCAGCACTGCGCCGGAAGTTGCGGCAGGGAAACGGCAGTCTGCCAGGGCTATGTGACAGCGGAGCACGGCTGTGTAATGTTCTTTCATCTGCTGTGACAGTGGCCCCAGCACGATGGTTCTGGTGATATCGGTGGTGCCGTCCTCATACTGGCCGCCCGAATCCACCAGCAGAAAGCCTTCCGGTTTTAGAGTCTTGTTGGTTTCCTCCGTAGGATCATAATGGATAATCGCTCCGTTTTCCATGTATCCGGAGATGGTGGAAAAACTCAGATCGTAGCAGCCCGCCTGCTGACGGCGGCACTGCTCCAGATAGTCTGCTGCAGAGATTTCGGAAATGGTTTCTGTATTGCCCTTTTCTTCTTTGTATTTTGCCATAGACTCTTTCAGCCAGCAGATAAACTTTATCATGGCGACGCCGTCTTTGAGATGGGCATTTTTTGTGCAGGAGATTTCGGTTTCGTTCTTCAGCGCCTTCATCAGTTCCGTCGGATTGCTGCCGGGGATCACTTCCACATCAGGGGGCAGGGAACGAATCAGCGCATAGCTGACAACGCTGTCGTCCAGCAGGATTCTGCCGGGATGGAGCGTCTTTACGTCTTCAAAAATCTGAAAATACGGGCGCACATCTTCGCCGGTGAAGCTTTCGTCCATGACATAAAGAAAAGCGCGGGTCTGAGTGATTAGGGAAAATGCGAAGAATACCGGTGTATTTGCCACATCACGTCCCCTCAGGTTAAACAGCCAGGCGATATCTTCCAGCTTTGTGATCAGATGATAATCGGCGTTTTTGTCTTTCATGACACTGCGCACTCTGGAAAGCTTGGAGGCGGTGGTTTCGCCCGTTACGTCTACATGCAGGGGGTAAATGGAAGATGGTCTGATAGAAGGACGATTCGGCCATACATCTCCTGCCAGGTCCATATCATAGCTGACATGGGCAATCTTTTCGAGTTCACAGCCCAGCCGGAAATCTATGACCCTGCCGTCAAATCCGATGGTCTGTTCCTGTGACAGATGCTCTTTCAGATATTCCAGAATTGTAGGCACGCCCGGTTCACCCATTTTCATCAGGCCGATTCCCGAGTCTGTGAGTTGAGCCGCTGCCTGCAGAAAATATCTGCCGTCGGTCCAGAGGTAAGCCTCTGTCTGTGTAATTACCAGGGTGCCGGCAGAACCTGTGAATCCGGAGATATATTTCCGGCATTTGAAATAATCGTTCACATATTCCGAACCGTGAAAGTCAGTAGTGGGAATAATGTAAGCATCAATACCTTTCTGCGCCATCAGGTTTCGAAGCGCTGTCAGCTGTTTTCTCATAATGTCCCTCCTTAAAAATCTGCAAATTTTATCTGAATAAACATTTTGGTACTTTCGCATCGATGATATGGGCGGTGATTCCGATGAGAATGCCTGTGATGATGCCGCTGAACATGAGAATCGGAAAATACAGGAACATTCTCAGATTGGACACGATGGCTGAGGCCATCAGCAGCTGCCCCATATTGTGAGCTGCGCCCCCCGCCATGCTGACGCCTACCATACTGAAGAGACCTGTCTTTTTCAGACACCACATGATAAACAGACTGAGCAGGCCGCCGGCCAGAGAATAAAACATTCCGAATACACCGCTGAACAGAAGACCTGCGACGAAAATTCTGATCAGATTGATGAGCAGCGCATAGCGGAAATTCATTTCATAAAGCGCGATAATAACCACCAGATTGGCAAGTCCCAGTTTGACACCGG
>CABSEO010000146.1 GCA_902476665.1 uncultured Emergencia sp. | reverse complement strand
GTCTTGTACGAAAGGTTCCTGATATGCAAATTCTTCACCGCCGATCTGGCCGAAGAACTGGTTTGTATAGAATAGAATTTTCTTCATCGTTCAGTCTCCTTTCTTTATTATAATGTGATGCAGCCAAGTTTCGTGTTGCCCTGCAGGTTATGGCTTCCCATAATTCCATGGATTTCCAGAAGCAGACTTCCATCCTCCTGAATAGAGGTTACGTTGCCGCCGCAAACTCTTTCCACTTCTTTCAGATTACCAATAGTTTTTTCCATCGCAGGCAGAAGAACTGTAGCGTTAGAATTCCCTGTAGATACAATTGCATTAGCTTCCTGCACACTGTCAGGCAGAGATTCACTCATTCCGTCAACACCTGCGTCTTCATTTGTAATAATGACTGTTTTAATTCCATTGTTTTCCAACTCCTGGCAAACAATCATCAAATCTGTCGTCGGATTACCGAATCCTTCCTGAGAAATAATCGCTCCCTGGGCGCCCAGCATTTTTACCTGTCTGACAGTCAGCATTCTGTCTCTGAATTTCTCTTTCAGGGTAGTCATCAGAGGATTCAAAACAATCCCCATAAAATTGATCTCTTTACCGTGCTTTTCAAAGAGTTCCTTGATGACAGCATTATTCTGATGCATATAAGTGGTAGTCTTGGAACCAGGTGAAACACAGTTGCCGGAAATAATTGCCCCATCCATTACTTCCAGTGGCGTAATCATTGTAGGCACCATGACTTTTGCATCTCTGCCATAAAAATAAGTATCGTGCAGCAGCCCCTGAGCCATACAGTTATATACATAAACTACTCTAGGAAGTTCAGGATACTCATTATATTTTTCTCCGATAGATTTCCATTCATAGTTTTCAGATACATAGTCCTCACAGTCAAAAGCCAGGGTTGCAAGATAACGAGCAACTCTGATTCCTGCCAGTCTTACAACTTCTTCATGGTCATGCTGATCTACATAATCCTGTTTCTCGATAATCATAACTACATGATTCAGCTGAGAATATACCGTGTATTCAGCTCCCGGTCCCATCATGTCGATGACACCTTCCTGAAAGCCTACAATCGGACCTGTAGTTGTCAGTGCGCATCCTGACAAGGCATAGGTGATGCCTTCCCCGGCTTCCTGCATATCTTCGGTAAAAAGACCCGGGAAAGTTTCGCCGCCTTCCATCTTTGCTCTCGGTTCAATGACATCTTTTACAGGAACAATTCTTACAGATTCGCCTGGTCTTGCGATATCAAAAGAAACATTTTTCACTCTGCTGTCTTCCAAAGCCAGCTCTTCCAGCTTCTTCGGATCCACATGCAGGCAGCCATCTTCAATCTTGCATTCTGTATCGAAACAGATATCTCTGATGGCAACTTTTCTAAGTTCCAAATTCATATCAGATTTTCCTTTCTGTGTATTAAATCAGGTTACATTTTAGACGTATTTACGTTTGTTTATAGATATAGCAATTCTCGTGCCAATTGTTTATCCACAGAAAAGGATTGGAAAATCAACATTTTCTTTCAGGTCTTATGAGTCTTAGACAAAAAACAGATCAGATGCGCCAATTTTTCGTCGTTTTTTCGCCAATTTTTTGACGTATCCAGCTTTTATTCCCCATCTTCAATCCCCAGTTTGTCCATCTTATACTTGAGTGTCTGACGGGGAATGCCGAGAAGCTCTCCAGCTTTTGTCTTATTTCCCCGGGTCTTGGCAAGAATCTTCAAAATCAGATTTCTTTCAACCGTTTCAACTGCTGTACGCAAATCATAGTTTTCTTCTCCAAAGTCAACTACAATATTATCGTCCTTTATTTTATCTTTTTGAGCTTTCTCATCCTCAAACCCCTTCACATCTTTCAGCTTACTGTGAAGATATAGCGGAATCTGATTAAACTGGAGTTCTTCATTTTTAGACATGCTGACCATAGATTCAATAACATGCTTCAGCTCTCTGACATTTCCTTCCCATTTGTAAGAAAGGAAAAACTCCCGCAGCTTTTCTGAAATGCCTGTTACATGCTTGTTATACACTTCGTTAAAGTAATCAATGTAGTTATCAATAAGATACTCAATATCATCCGGTCGTTCTCTCAGCGGCGGCAGATAAATCATATTTCCTGAAAGTCTGTAAAACAGGTCTTTACGCAAGATCTTCATTTCAATGGCTTCCATCGGATCCACATTCATAGCCGCTATAATCTTCACATTGACCCTTTTCTCTTTGCTTGCACCTATCGGGCGAAAGGTCCCCTCCTGTACCACACGTAAAAGCTTTCCCTGTACATGATAAGGCAGTGCATTGAGCTCATCCAGAAAGAAAATTCCTCCATCCGCCTCTTCAAACAGACCTTTTTTATTCTCTGCACCAGTATAGGAACCTTTCGTGGTGCCAAACAAAATAGATTCTATAAGATTTTCAGGAACAGCCGCACAATTCTGAACAATAATTTTCTGTTTCGGACCCGCTGCATAATTGATCATCGCCTGCGCAAACATTTCCTTCCCTGTGCCTGTTTCCCCGTAAACAAGTGTCGGGTTAGGATTCAACGCAAAGACTTTTGCCTGTTCAATGGCAGACAGCATGTCCTCATTAAGTGTTAAAATATCATCAAAGCTCAGTTTTTCATTGTTTTCCCGGTTAGAGTAGAACCTGTCACGAGAAAGTGACTGAAGATATTCTTTACGCCCTTCGGCATGGCCTACCGTTGTCAAATCTTTTGTCAATTCCACCACACCGGCAATTTTTCCTTCTCTAAAGATAGGAAGAGTCACATTTTGAGTTACATAAACCCTTCCGTTAATATCTACAAATTCCTGGGCATCATTAAAAATACATTCTCCCGTTGACATAGTCTTTGCAATAGAGCTGTTGTTCTTCCCCAGTGACGGATACAGTTCAAAGAGATTTTTATATGCCCCGGCTGACGGATCATTGCCCATTTTCGCATCAAACCGAGAATGATATACGATTTCAAAATCCTTATTTACAACTAATACAAAGTCTGCGTTCTTAAAAGACAATCTTTCTCCGCCGACTCCCCCTTTTTCTTTCATAAGGCCGTTACCTCCTAAATTCTTCAACACCACTTTGCAGCAACTGTAAATCTATAAACTGCAAATCATCAAGCAGTCTATCATCATACTTTGTCTGAGCAGTATTTTCCAGAAATTTTTTTGTTTCAGCCAGACTTTCCTCAACGATAATAATACTTTCAAAATGAGGCTCATTCCGCTCCACTTGTAAAAAAACTGACTTATACGGCGTTTCGTGAGGCTTGATCCTTCCCATCATCGGATGCATGATCAGTCTGCTGCCTAAGTGAACGTAATCTCTGGCTCTTGTCAAAATTTCCATTTGATCTGCCTCAGGATAAAACTCAACGCAATAGATATTGCTAAATTCTATATTTACTTTTGGATTATTCGTGATTATCAATTCATTCATGGCTATATTCTATATTAACGCTAAAAATTTGTCAATGTTTTAAGTTGTTTAAATCCAGGCACGTTTTCAATAAAAGTTTTTTCATTGTAATGCTGTAAAAAAACGTCTATAATGTAGGCATACGCTAGACAAAGGAGGCGCTTTATGTCACAGATTAAATTAACCGATATGACTTTGCACGGAGGTTGAGCGGCGAAAGTTGAGCCTGATGCTCTGGCGCAAGTTTTGCGTCAATTACCCCAGTTCGATGATCCGAATCTTCTTGTCGGTTTCGACACCGCAGATGATGCAGCTGTTTACAAAATAGATGATCATACAGCATTAATACAAACTGTAGATATTTTTCCGCCAGTAGTCGACGATCCATACGCTTATGGTCAGATTGCCGCAGCCAATTCTCTCAGTGACGTCTACGCCATGGGAGGTACGCCTAAGCTTGCTATGAACATCCTCTGTATTCCAGAGGATATAGATAAAGAAATTGCACGCGAAATCCTTCAAGGTGGCTACAGCAAGGTAAAAGAAGCCGGAGCAGTAATCTGCGGAGGCCATACCATTAAAGACAAAGAACCAAAATACGGTCTATGTGTCAGTGGCTTTATACACCCTGATAAAATTCTAAGAAATGACAGTGCAAAAGAAGGAGATGTACTGATTCTAACCAAACCACTGGGAACCGGAATTCTCAATACTGCAGTCAAAGGTGAGCTGCTGACTCAGGAAAGTGTGAAAGCCCTTACTGATTCCATGACCGCATTAAACAAGGATGTTGCAGCTTGTATGGCAGACTTTCCTGTCAGCAGCTGTACAGACATCACAGGTTTTGGACTTCTCGGCCACAGCTATGAAATGGCTGAAGGCAGCGGCAAATCTATTATTCTGGACAGTAACGCAGTTCCTCTTCTTCCTCAGGCTCGTGAAATGGCAGAAATGGGCATTGTTCCTCAGGGAGCATACAATAATCGTGCCTGGCTGGGCTGCAGTGTCAGCTTTTCCAAAGACACACCCCTTGCTCTCACAGACCTGATGTTCGATCCGCAGACTTCAGGCGGCCTTCTGATTTCACTGCCAGAAAAAGAAGGATTGAAGCTGGAGGAAAAACTGAAGAACTTCTCTAAAACCGCTTCCATTATAGGCTGGGTAGAGGAATTCTCCGGAAGCCCGATCTATGTAAGATAATATTTATTAAACAAAGAAAGAGGCAAATAGAATAAGTGATTCTATTTCTGCCTCCTTCTTTTTCTTTTAATATAAGTTTACCTGACCTAAAACCATAGCGGCATAACCGATCATAGTAGTGAAATCGAATACAGGCAAATTTACAGCTTCACTTATTTTCTTGGCAAAAGGCGGAAGATCAGTGCATTCTAATACAATAGCACCAATGGACGGGTTAGTCGAAACGGCCTTTTCAGCTACGCCGATAATTTCCCGTTCTACCGCATCCACATCAAACGCCTCGTCAGGATGCTCAAAGATTTTACTCCATTCCTTTGCATCTTCCAATCCGAAAACTTCCATCTTCATATCCTCAGTAATCCCGCACGCCCGGAAATGTTTCTCAGCCAAAGAGCTCTTATTTGCAGTAATAACACCTACAGTTTTATCTTTTCCAATCAGCTGATGTACAAAAGGAACCTGTAGCAGAGATGACGTAAGTACCGGAATATCCAGAGCATCCGCAAGCTGCCTTTGAAATACCGCATTGAATCCGCAGCTTGTTGTGATAGCACCAATTCCCTCTTTTTCTGCCAGCTGTTTAGAGATCTCTATCATATCTGACAGCAGTTTCTGACTCGGATGCGTTATTACTGTTTCCACACAAGCTCCCGGAACTTCTACCATTTTCACAGGGAAAGGATAGGTTTTGGGATTTGTGCTGTTACCAGGCATTTGTTCCAACTGTCTGAGACCTTCCGGCACCAGACCCTGCTCCCATCTCAGTATCGCGATTTTTGCTTTATTTTCCATCGTATCCTCCATTCTTCAAAGGTATCACAACCATTTACATCTGTAAAAGAAATTATAGAACACTGTATTTTTCCAACAGTTCCATTTTGTCCGCCATCGGAATATCAAATGCTTCAGCAGTATCTTTAAAGGTAAGGTTACCTTTTATAAAATCCAGTCCGTGAATCAGTTTTTCATTATCCAGTGCAGCCTTCACCCAACCCTTATCCGCAATTTCCTGAATGTATGGAATCGTAGCATTGGACAGAGACTGAGAAGCTGTATTCGCCACAGAGCTAGGCAAATTCGGAATACAGATATGTCTGATTCCATCTACCTCATATACCGGATTTTCATGAGTAGT
>CABSEO010000145.1 GCA_902476665.1 uncultured Emergencia sp. | reverse complement strand
CGATTTTCTGGAGGCAGAGAAAAAGGGGAGGCAAATCTCGGACCATTTTGATGAGGCAGTAGAGGTATATGTAAAGGCGCTCATCGAGGTTGTGGAGGAAGCAAAAGAAAAGAACTGGATATGAGCTTATATGGGGTTTGGACATAAACGGACAGGCTGCCGCAATGCAGAGATATTTCTGCAGGCGGCAGTTTTTGTCTGGGTCGCCCTTCTTGAAAACCCGGAAAATTCGTGATAAAATAAAGGGAAATATCTGACAGAAACACTGCCGGAATCTTTGACCCAGGGGAGAAAGAAAACGTCAGAAAAGCCATGGGTAAGAGGTTTCGGATAAGCATGACAAGCACCCGTAGAAAGGAAGGTACCTTATGGAAAAACAGCTTTTTACCAATGAAGTAATCTTATCCTGGCTGCAGTATTTTGCAGAGAACACCCCTGTAGATCTGGAGCAGATTAAGATGATGGACATCACCAAGAGAAACAAGAACCTGATCCCTACCGTGGAAGCGCATAAAGCGGTGCTTGCCTTTATGGAAGCGGGAGATGCGGATATCTTCTATTATATGTGGAATGCGGGACTGGGGGACTGCGAGGTCTGGTATAACGAAGGTGCCGAGCCGACAGGCCCGATTAAACACGATAAGGTCAGCGATATGATCAACCGGGGCATCAATGAGTCTGCCGGTATGCTGGTGGTAAATCCGAAAGCGCGTAACACTTATAAAATTGGTATGGATAATATCAGTTACCGAAGTGATTCCGGCAGAGTGGGAAGCGAAATCCGCTCCATCATTCTGAGCAAAATGGAAATTTCCAGAGAAGACGTGGTATGTGTGGTCGGCGGGGAAGGATTGGCTATAGAAGCCGCTTTCCGGGCAGGAGAAGGCACAGTCATTGCGGTGGAATATAATCAGCAGGGGCGGGATACGCTGCAGGATAATATCGCCTTCTTTGATCTGCGCAATGTGGAGGTTGCAGATCATGTGGATGAGGAAACCTTTAAGGACTATCCGGTTCCTACAGTGGCTTTCCTGGTTGCTTCTGCAAGTCTGGAACAGGAACTTGCCTGTCTGCTCAAAATGAATCCGCTGATGAATATTGTGGTATTTACACTGGATTTTATTGTAGCGGCAAATTTGCGGGCATCTCTTGAACAGTACAGTATTAAGGATGCGGAAGTGATGCAGATCAGTGTAGCCAAGCTCAACGGCAAAAATGCCTTTGATGTACAGCCTGCACCATGGATTATTACAGGAAAAGCGGAAGTATAACGGAAAGTCTGAAATCAGTATATAACAGGAGGTAAGATGAAACACGTAACAGCAGTATATTTCAGTCCTACCAAAGGGACGAAAAAATATGTGGAAGCGCTGGCGGCAGCGCTGGATGAAAATTATGATTCTGTCGATCTGACGAAAATGGCAGTGCGCACTGAAGACCATGTCTTTGGTTCCGATGATCTGGTTATTTTTGGAGCACCTGTCTATGCAGGCCGGCTGCCGATTCTGCCTGAAGGCATTTTTGACAGAATTAAAGGCGGAAATACGCCGGCAGTCTTTACTGTGACTTATGGAAACCGGGAATTTGATGATGCACTTCTGGAAATGAAAAATACCTGTGAGGAAAACGGTTTCCGCGGTATTGCAGCAGCTGCTTTTCTGGCAGAGCATACTTATTCTGGTAAACTCGCGGGAGGACGTCCGGATAAAGCTGATCTGGCAGAAACTGCAGACTTTGCAAAAAAGATAGAAAGTGCTCTGGAAGAGATGAATGACAGTGCAGAGCTTTGTATTCCGGGGAACTATCCTTATAAGCAGGCTAAACGGCTTCCTATGCGGACTGAAACAGGAGAATCCTGTGTAGAGTGTGGACTTTGTGCTCGTGTCTGTCCTGTGGGAGCAATTATGGACACTGCAGATTTTCCGGCTGACATGGAAAAATGCATCGGCTGTCTGTCCTGTGTCAAGAGCTGCCTGCGGGGAGCGCGGCTGGTAAAGGATCCGGGACTTGCCGCAATCAGAGAGAGACTGGAGCCTGCGCTGGCGGGTATTCATAAGGAGAATCAGTACTTTCTGTAAATGCCGATTCGAAAACTTTTTCATAGAAAAGATAGAATACAAATAAAAAACATCTTTGCCTATTGCTTTTTCTTGTCAGGGGCATATAATTTTTAATGCGATAGGAGATATGTGTTATGGAAAAGGAAAAAAAGAATTTTGAAATTGATATGGTCAGGGGACCTGTGCTGAAGAAGATGCTCAGGTTTTCCCTGCCTTTGATGCTGTCCAGTATTCTGCAGATTCTGTTTAATGCTGCAGATATTATTGTCGTAGGCCGATTTGCAGGAGATCACTCTTTAGCCGCAGTAGGGTCTACGACTTCTTTGATCAATCTGCTGGTCAATCTGTTTATCGGTCTTTCCATCGGTGCCAATGTAACGGTTGCCAGATATTATGGTGCCAGACGGGACAAGGAGCTTAAGGATACGGTACATACAGCCATTGCCCTCAGTATTGTCAGCGGAATACTGCTGACAATTGTAGGCTTTCTGGGATCCCGTCAGATTCTGATCTGGATGAATACCCCTAAAGAAGTGGTTGATCTGGCAGCATTGTATCTGAGAGTATATTTTCTGGGAATGACGGGCGTAATGGTATACAATTTTGGAGCTTCTGTGCTCAGAGCAGTGGGAGACACCAGACGTCCTATGTACTATCTGGCTTTTTCCGGTGTAGTCAATGTGATTCTGAATCTGAACTTCGTTATCTTGCTGAAAATGGATGTTGCGGGAGTCGGTGCCGCCACCGCCATTTCTCAATGGATTGCCGCTGTTTTTGTAGTGAACTGTATGAGAAAAGAAGAAGGTGCGATGAAGCTGGTTCTGCGGGAACTGCATATCAGTATGGATAAATTTGTGTCCATTGTCAGAATTGGCTTGCCTGCAGGTGTACAGGGCCTGATATTTTCGATGACCAACGTAATGATTCAGTCTTCCGTCAACTCTTTTGGAGCTGTAATTGTAGCAGGAAATTCTGCAGCGGCTAATATTGAAAACTTTATTTACTTTCCGATGAATGCGTTCTATCAGGCGACGATCTCTTTTACCAGCCAGAACGTAGGCGCCAAGAGGATCAGTCGAATCGACAAGATTCTGACTCGAGGAGAGATGGGCGCTATTGCTATGGGTCTGATTGTAGGACTTCTGGAGCTTCTGTTTGGTACGACGCTTCTGGGAATTTATTCTACCAGTGATGCTGTTATCGCGGCAGGTATGAGGCGACTGACAATCCTGGCTCCAACTTATGTTTTCTGCGGTGCTATGGATGTTATGGTGGGAGCCCTGCGTGGGATGGGCTATTCTGTTATGCCGATGCTGGTTTCACTGGTGGGTGTATGCGGTCTGAGAGTGATCTGGATTCTGACACTGTTTCAGATGCCACAGTTCCATACTTTGGAAATGCTGTATTTGACATATCCGGTTACATGGCTGCTGACATTTGCTGCACATCTTGCTACTTTCCTGGTAATCCGCAAGAAGTTGCGGGAAAAAGCGGTGGCAAGACTGTTATAGCCGGCTATCCGGTATTTTGAAGTAGAGAGAACTGCATAAGAGGACTATAATATGGATAAACTTCCCCCGACTGGCTGAGTAGATGGCTATCGGGGGATTGTATTCTGAAGCACAAAATACAAAAAAAGATCAATTTCTTGCTTCGATACTGTTTCTATGATAAAATAACGATCGGACTTTACATAACCGACGAATCATTGGATAGTTAAGGAGAACATTAGGATGAGTAAATTGATGGAATCACTGGTGGGCGCATCAGGAGCGGTAAATGACTGGATGTACAGTAATCTTCTGTTCTGGGCCCTGATTATTGTAGGTCTGTTCTTCACCATTCGTACCAGATTTGTGCAGATCAGACTGTTTCCTGAAGGAATCAGAGTTTTAACAGAGAAAAGCCATGAGGGAGGGATTTCTTCTTTTCAGGCACTGATGATCGCTACGGCTTCAAGAGTGGGGACAGGTAATATTGCGGGCATCGCTACAGCTATTGTGGCAGGCGGTCCGGGAGCTGTTTTCTGGAAGTGGGCTATGGCAGTTATTGGAGCAGCTTCTGCATTTACAGAGTCAACGCTGGCGCAGATTTATAAACGCAAGGACGGCACTATGTTCAAGGGCGGACCGGCTTATTACATTGAGCGGGCTATGAACGCCAGATGGCTGGGAATTATCTTTGCAATTCTGCTGATTCTGACCTTTGCGTTCGGATTTAACGGACTGCAGGCATATAACATTGCATCTTCTCTGGAGCACTATGCGGGAGACAGTTATGCCACAGCCGCCATGGTAGCAGGTTTCATTCTGGCTGCTATTTCAGCAGTTTTATTCTTTGGAGGCGCACATAAGATCAGTCTGGTATCTTCGGTACTGGTTCCGATTATGGCAGCGGTCTATATTATCATTGGTCTGATTATTACTTTTTCCCATATAGGAGATCTGCCGGGAATCTTTGCTTTGATCTTCAGAGAAGCATTTGATTTTGAGGCTATCTTCGGCGGCTTTGCGGGATCCTGTATGGTATACGGCGTAAAGCGTGGCCTGTTCAGTAATGAGGCCGGTATGGGTTCTGCACCTAATGCTGCAGCGGCAGCAGATGTAAGCCACCCTGTTAAACAGGGGCTGGTGCAGGTGATTTCTGTGTTTATTGATACGCTGATTATCTGTTCCACCACAGTATTTATCGTGCTTTGTACCGGTCAGTATGAGGTGGGTGGCAAGCTGGACGGAATTCCGCTGGTGCAGGAATCTGTAAAAACTATGTTTGGTGAGGCCGGAGTGGCGATCATTACGGTATCTGTGGCTTTATTCGCATTTACATCACTGATCGGAAACTACTTTTATGCTGAAGCAAATATAAAGTTTATCAGTGAAAACAAAGTCTTTATGACTGTTTTCAGAATTCTTGCCGTAATTATGGTGTTTATCGGCGCAAACTCTAATTTGAAACTGGCATGGAACATGGCAGATATTCTTATGGGCGGTATGGCACTTGTCAATATCATTGCCCTGTTCTGTCTGGGAGGAATTGCAGTGAAAGCGATGAACGATTATATTGAGCAGAAAAAGGCAGGTAAAAATCCTGTATTCAAGGCGTCCGACATCGGTCTGAACAACACCGATGTGTGGAAATAAATGAATCTGTAAAAAATCAAAACGCAGCGGTCATTTGGACTCTGCGTTTTTTCATAGGGTTGGCGACATAAACTTCTAATATTTCCCATGCAGTTACAGAAGTCTGATAGGAGATTTGAGAAAACGAAAGGAATGCTGGCGCTGCTAAAAGATTCCAGTCTCTGATTTTTTTCAGCTGCATTTCTTTCTTTCTGCTATGGCTTGCATTATGCAGGGAGGGGGGATATAATAGTTCGGGAAGAAAAAAACAGGCACTATTTGGAGGCAATCATAATGGATAAAAGAAAAGGTTATATCTGTATTTTCGCGGCAACGATTCTGTTCAGCTCTATGGAAATTGTTTTAAAGATGACGGTGGGAGAGTTTCATCCGATTCAGATTACCATGGGGCGGTTTCTGGTCGGCGGCATTGTGCTGCTGCCTCTTGCGGCAGTCATGCTGAAAAAGAGACAGCAGAGAATCACAGGACGGGATCTGTTGTGGTTCGCGTTGCTGGGGTTGATTGGCGTACTTCTCAGCATGACATTTTATCAGTTGTCTATTTTACATATCGAAGCGTCTAAAGTGGCGGTTCTGTTTTCCAGCAATCGTCTCCAGCATAGTATCATCGGCCGCTTAAG
>CABSEO010000144.1 GCA_902476665.1 uncultured Emergencia sp. | reverse complement strand
TCATTGCAGTCTTCATGGTAACCTATGAACTAAAACAGACCAAATACAAAAAAAGTGGGAATAACGGAATCTGAGATTCCTGTTTCCGCAGATCGTCTCTCACTTATAGTTTTTCAGCAAAACAGCCATAACCCATGATCGTTTTTTCATCCCGTCCATAACTGTTTTCTCTGCATCGGCCTCCACTGTCTCCTTCAATAACGGAAATGTGTTCCTTCCCACTTTGGGACACGATTCCCACATGATCACAGACCCCATTATCATCCCAGTCAAAAAAGACAATCATCCCTGCCTGAGGTCTGCTGTCTGATCCAATCCAGAGTCCACGTTCAGAAAACCACCGGACACCATCCTGACAGTAGGAAAACTTTGGCGCACTCCCTGTTTCCGTAAAACACACCAGCTGACAAAACAGCCACACCAGTCTACAGGCTTATCATATCCATACCATTTCCAATATTTTTTCCCGTTTTCTGTCCCCAACTGATTCTGAGCAGTCTCTATGAGACTGCGGACTCTTTTATTCAAACCCGGACTGTCTGCAGTCCAAAGCTGCCTGCCAACCTGTATCGTTCTATCATTGTCCCCTATCTTCCCATCGTCTGTTTGTACAATCTGCCTGGTCATGACAAACATTACGGAAACAGTGACTGCTGAAAGAAAAAGTATGCCGAATATTGCTGCGCAAAACTTCATTCTGATGGAAACTGCTCGGCGTCTCCTGCCGCACCGCCATTTTCTCCTTACCATTTTTCGATTCGCAGTACCAGCCCTCCCGGCCGATTTTCCTCCATATTGGTAGAATAGATGCCTACACGGAATTTCTGTCTGTCTATTTTGTAATACCATATGTAATAATTTAGAGGTTCCTGTCTTCTGCAGGCTTGGCGCATATCATCATAGACCGCTCCGCTACTGTTTCTGTTGGACCCGGTTCCGGCTTTTTCGCAGGCTCGCCATACACCCTGTGCATACCCGTCTACCAGTTCCTGCGTCATTTCATCATCTATTTCAAAGGTAACCGTCAAAACCCCCTCTTTTTCCTGCAAAGTTTCCCGAACCGTTCCCACAGGCTTTCCAAATTCTGCAATACCGCACTTTTCCTCGACTGTCTCTGTCCATTCCGCTACTGTTTTTTCCATAATCACCCTGCCGTCAGTCTCAGTTGTCTCCTGTCCTGTACAGCCTGTGAATGCAGAAAGCGCCGCCAGGCAGAGAAACAGGATGGCTGCTCTTTTTATCCTCATCATCTCTATGCCCCCTGCATTCAGTTTATGAACACAACATTAAGATATGACTCCTCAGAAGAAAAACTTCATCGCAAACGAGTTCCTATCTACTGGCTGAAAATGCGTTAGACCGAAAATCCTCTTTCGCCGACTTTGTGTATAGCACTTGTTCATCGGCATTTCTCTGCATCACTAAACTTTCCAATGCTTCTTTTAAATTAATTTTCGCCAGTTTCACGCATCTGTTTTTTATGATTTTTATTATCGGAGTAATTTTTCCTGACTTTCCTGCAGCTTTCCCGGCACAAAAAAACACTGTGTTAACGAATAAACCCGTTAACACAGTGGTCTCATTATTTTCAACAGTCACATCAGAGACTATTTCTGTTTCTTCTCGCCAAATACACGGCTTCCGAAATAAGAATCCATATTATACAACGCAGCGGCAGGATTATGTCCAGTCACCCTGTCTTTTGTCACCAGAGTAGTCACGGGTGCCTGAGAATATTTGATAAACAGACTGTCATGGCCTACGCAAAGACCTACCACAACATTAAGTTCCGTGTCTACTTCATTAAGCAGTTCTGCCTGCAGGATAGGATTGCACATATTGCATCCCACCTGATTGTATTTGGGATCCAGTCCCACTTCTGTCTTAGGAACAGCACCAACCTTACAGGCTGTTCCATAAACTTCCAGACCATGGCTTCTGAAAATTTCGGCGGCTGCACGCGCCTCCCGAATCAGGCCGACACAGGAAGCAACACCTATCTTATGATATCCCATTTTCTTTGCAAATTCAGCAATTTCACGAACCCGGGGCCACACACAATACCCTTCATATTCCACATCCGCTGCCGCTTCCATAATTCTGAAATTCTCCTCCTCGCGGTAATGTTTCATCGCCCGCGCTTTCACCCTTTCATCAAGATGGGAAGTCAGACAGAACTCAGGATATCGACCGTCCTCATCCTCTCCGCAGCCATTTACCATACAGTCTACACAGGAAAAATTTTTTTCTTCCATTGCTATACCTCCTAGAACACCTGCTACTAAATGAGCAGATTTGCTGCAAGATTTACCGCAAAAGCGATAATCCAGGCTACAACACACTGCAGTACTACAACGCTCAGAGCCCATTTCCCGCCCAGCTCTTTTCTGACAGCACCTATTGCTGCTACGCACGGCGTATAAAGCAGCGTAAATACCAGAAAAACTATAGCTGACTGCGGACTGAACATAGTATGCAGAAGTCCTGTGTCTCCGCCCAGCAGCACAGTCAATGTGCTCACCACACTCTCCTTTGCTGTAAATCCTGTAATAAGTGCGGTTGAGACACGCCAGTCTCCAAATCCCAGCGGTGTGAAAACCGGCGCAATAAATCCGCCAATCATGGCCAGCAGGCTCTCCCTGGAATCACTGACTACGTTGAGATGACTGTCAAAAGTCTGCAGAAACCAGATAATCAGAGTGGCAACAAAGATAACCGTAAAGGCTCTGGTAATAAAGTCTTTCGCCTTATCCCAGATAAGCCTCCCTACACTCTTCATCCCCGGGAATCGATAATTCGGCAGCTCCATTACGAAAGGTACAGGCTCTCCCTTAAACTTAGTTCTGTCCAGAAGCAAAGCATATAGTACCGCAACAACAATCCCGGCAAAATACATCAGCACCATGACCAGCGCACCATTTTCAGGGAAAAAAGCAGCGGTCAGAAGGCCATAGATCGGCAGCTTCGCAGAACAGCTCATAAATGGAGTCAGCATAATCGTCATTTTTCGGTCTCGTTCCGACGGCAGTGTTCTGGTGGCCATGATTGCAGGCACGGTACACCCAAATCCGATAATCATCGGCACGAAACTGCGTCCGGAAAGTCCCAGTTTCCTGAGGATTTTATCCATAACAAAGGCTACCCGAGCCATATATCCGCTGTCTTCGAGAAAAGAAAGAAAGAAAAACAGTGTTACAATAACAGGCATAAAGCTGAGCACGCTTCCCACTCCCGCAAAGGCGCCGTCAATAACCAGGGAATGAATGACAGGGTTAATCCCTGCGGCCGAAAGGCCCTTGTCCGTCAGCTCTGTCAAAACACCAATTCCGGTTTCCATCAGTTCAGAAAGCCAAGCACCAATCACCCCGAAGGTCAGCCAGAAAATCACCGCCATAATCGCCACAAAACTTGGAATCGCAGTATATTTTCCCGTAAGAATCCTGTCAATTGCCTGGCTGCGCTTATGCTCTCTGCTCTCATGAGGTTTTACCACAGTAGCCTGACAGACCTTGTCAATAAAAGTAAAGCGCATATTAGCCAGAGCAGCATTACGATCCATGCCGCTTTCATATTCCAGCTGAATGATGATATGTTCCAGCATCTCCTCCTCATTCTGATCCAGGTGGAGCTGTTCCAGAATTAACTGATCTCCCTCCACCAGCTTGCTTGCTGCAAAGCGGGCAGGAATGCCGCATGCCAGTGCGTGGTCCTCAATCAGATGCATAATCGAATGCAGACAGCGATGAACAGCTCCTCCATCCCTGCCGTCTGCTTCACAGAAATCCATACGTCCCGGACACTCCTGATACTTGGCCACATGTACAGCATGATCGATAAGTTCCTCAATGCCCTCATTTCTGGCAGCAGAAATAGGAATTACCGGAATTCCCAATGCCTCTTCCAGTTCATTAATCCTGATGGTGCCTCCGTTGGCATAAACCTCGTCCATCATATTCAGAGCAAGAACCATGGGAATATCCAGCTCAATCAGCTGCAGTGTCAGATACAGGTTTCTCTCAATATTCGTGGCATCCACGATATTGATGATACCCTTAGGTTTGTCTTTCAGAAAGAACTCCCGTGTCACGATTTCTTCACTGGTATAAGGTGACATGGAATAAATTCCCGGCAGATCTGTAACCAGTGTATTGCTGATTTTACGAATCTGTCCGTCCTTTCTGTCTACCGTTACTCCCGGAAAATTACCCACATGCTGATTGGAACCTGTCAGCTGATTAAACAGCGTGGTTTTTCCGCAGTTCTGATTGCCCGCAAGGCCAAATGTCAGCAAGGTACTTTCATCCAGAGGTCCACCCTTCGGCTCCACATGGTAAATCCCCATTTCACCCAGACCCGGATGGCGAGCTTTTTCTTCCTTTTGCCGGTTTCTTATCTTTTTCTTACTGCCTGACCCATAGGCTTCTTCGTCATTTTTCTCAGTCCCTTGACTCCCAAAAAGCTCATGCTCTTCAACTTTTCTGATGTGAATCTCTTTTGCGTCCTCAAGCCGCAGCGTCAGCTCATATCCCCAGATTCTGTACTGTACCGGATCTCCCATAGGCGCGGCCTTGATATATTCTATAGTTTTTCCGGGAATCAGTCCCATATCAAGAAAATGCTGCCGCAAAGCACCACTTCCTCCCACAGAAACAATCTCCCCGTACTCCCCTTTCTGTAATTGATCTAAAGTCATGATCCAGATTTCCTTATTGCCAAAATTTAGGTTTTTCAGGATGCCTATAAACCTGTCGGCTACTGGGCAGAATGCAGACAGAACAGCTCGTTCCACCCTAAAGCAGAATCTTCTTCTGCCGCCCGGTATCTGCAAACATTCTACCATTGCTGTCGGTTAGAGTCAACTAACATTTGCACCCGGAATATCCCCATCACCTCCCGCAGGACCCACAGCAGCCACTACTTCATCCGCATGCTTTTATTGTCCTTTTTACCCGTTAATTCACCTGCTTAATCGGATTTTATCCAAAATAAGAACCTGCTGTCCGTCACAAAAATACTTTACAGCAGGTCTCTATAATTTCATTTATCCCATATTATGCTTATCCGAATGCTTCAGACAGGCTTCAAGATCCGGGATCACCTCCAGCAGAGAATCTCTGAGCAACCAGACTTTTTCCAGAGTCTCTGAGTCAGGTTTTACCAGATCAGGAACCATGACAGGCTTAAGCCCTGCGGCATAAGCTGAAGCAATGCCGGAAGGTGCATCTTCAAGTGCTACTGCCTCTTCGGGAACAACCCCGATAGCAAAGCAGGCTTTTTCATAAATCTCCTTGTCAGGCTTGCTGTGCTCCACCATATTCCCATAGACAAAACCGTCAAAATAGTCATAAAGTCCAGCATTTTTCAGATTATCAGCCGCATAGTCGGATGAAGAGGATGTCGCAACACCCAGTCGCAGTCCCTGATCTTTTGCGAAGTTGAGCAGTTCCCTTGCTCCCTTCTTGACAGGCATCCCCTCTCTTTCTACAATTTCGAGAAAGTATACAGCTGCCTTTTCCTGAAACACATCATGAGGAAAGTCCTCTCCGTAAACACCCTTGAAATAGACCTCTCTGCGTGTTCTGTTGAATCCGACAGTGTGATAGATGTGCTCACCAATATCAGGATATCCCAGATCTGCGCCTGCTGCGTTCCAGCTTCGCTGCACAATTCGCTCCGAGTCAAAAAGCAGCCCGTCCATATCAAATACCAAACCTTTTATCACCATCAAAATTCCTTTCTTCTCACAATCCACCCCTGAAAATCCGTCTGCTGCCACGTTATTTGAAGACTGCCCGCAGAGACTGACGAGGAACGGTTCTCTCATAAGAAACATCCGGATATCCTACA
>CABSEO010000143.1 GCA_902476665.1 uncultured Emergencia sp. | reverse complement strand
AGCTCGTTCCAATGAAGTTATTAATAATTCAAAGGGAAAGGAAGAGCTCTATCGGCAGATAGATGCTTTATTGGAGAAATATGCTGAAACAGAATAAAGAGAATAGAATTCGCAGGATCTTTGATTTTCTGCACAGAAATATTATTATCATTATCATTGTCGTTGTTGTTCTGGCAGGAGCAATTTCTACGGTGACTATTGTCAGAGGAGACCATAAGACAGAAAAGGAAGAAGAACCGCAGGTTACAACAGTTTCTACCATTTATCTCGCCATGGATCAGGTTTCTACTCTGAATCCTTTGGTATCACCTGACAGTGATACTTACTATATTTCTCAGCTGCTTTACAGCAGTCTGTTCAGACTGGATGAAACTCTGAATGTAGAAAAAGATCTGGTAGACACATACAGCACTGATCCGTCTGCCGGAAAAGTTTCCATTAAACTGAAAGAAGCGAAATTCAGCGATGGTTCAGATCTAACGGCTTATGATGTTCAATATACAGTCAGCAGAATACAGGCTGCCGGGGAAGATAGTCCGTATTACTCATATGCAGAGAAAATTGAATCTGTCAGTGTGACTGGAGAAAGACAGCTGACCATCACTTTCGAGAATGTAAAGGATGCTGCTCTTGACAATCTGGTATTTCCCATTGTGTCAAAAGATAACTACAGCACGGACAGCGACAGAGTGATAGGCAGTGGACAGTACTGCATCAGCAGTTATGATCAGGAGGAAGTTCTGAAACTGAAACCTAATAAATATTATTATGGCGGAAAGGCAGAAAATAAAATTGAAATTCGTGTGGTGGAAGACAAGGACAGAGTTCTTGGTCTTATGACCATGGATGCAGTGACAGCCTATGTCAGCAGAGAACAGGACGCTGATGTTCAGGCAGAAGACAAGAACTTGCGTGTGACGAAGATCAGTTCCTGCGAACTTGAATATCTGGGATTCAACTTTAAGAACAAGCATCTTGCTAAAAAAGAAGTTCGTCAGGCTATTGCACTTTCTATTAATACGGAGAGCCTGATAAAAGATGACTATGGCGGAGCGGCTGTTCAGTCTGACTCCATTTATTTTCCGGGGTTTTTAGGAACAGAAAATAAAAAAGATGCCTATTCAGTTGATATAAAAGGCGCTGCAGATCTTTTGAAAAAAGCTGGTTATCAGGATTCCAATGAGGATGGTATATTGGAGGATAAAAATAAAAAAGATGTCTCACTGACAATCCTGACTAATAAGAGCAGGACAGATACTGCTGTAAGCATTGCTGACGGTCTGAAGGAAATCGGTATTAATGCAGAAGTCAAAAGTCTTTCATGGGATGCATACAGAGAGGCTATTACAGAAGGAGAGTATGATATCTACATTGGAGGATATAAACTGGACAAGAAATGTGATCTTCGTATGATGCTCAACAGAAGCAAATCCACCGGCTATGACAACAGTCAGGCTTTTTCCTATATGCAGCAGCTGGAAACCTGTCTTTCAGCAGGAGAGCAGAAGGCCGTGTTTGAAAAACTGAAACCAATATTAAACGAAGATCTGCCATTTTACTGCCTCTGCTATAAAACTTATGCCTTTGTTACAGTGGAGCGGTTCCGCTCAGAGGAAATTCCGACGTTCTTTGATATTTTCAGGGGAGTCAGCACTTGGGAATGGGATAAGATTGTGATAGAAGATAGTGAAGAAGAGAATGAAGAATAATATTTTTTTCCTTTTTTTAAAATCAGGTGTTTACTTTTTGAAAGTGATAGTGTATAATTCTTCTTGCGGTCGTAATTGGGCTGCAATATGCGGCAGTGGCGGAATGGCAGACGCGCACGGTTGAGGGCCGTGTGGGAAACCGTGCTGGTTCGAGTCCAGTTTGCCGCACCATGGGGGCTGCTGATTATCGGATGGATAGTCAGCAGCCTTTATCACATCAAAGTATTGACGATTATTTATCGTTGTGCTAGAATGGTTTTGGTTATGCCGGCGTGATGGAATTGGCAGACGTGCGGGACTCAAAATCCCGTGGTGGCAACACCGTATGGGTTCGACCCCCATCGCCGGCACCATTTGAAAATCTGCAATCAGATAGATATTAGGAGGACAATATGAATCAATCATTCGCAATGCAGCTGATTATTCTGGTGGTATTCATCGGTATCATGTACTTTTTGCTGATCAGACCTCAGAAGAAAAAGGAAAAGACCATTCAGAACATGAGAAACAGCCTGCAGGTTGGAGATGAGATCATTACCATTGGAGGCATTTGCGGCAAGATCGTAAAGACCAAGGATGATTCCATCGTAATTCAGGTCGGCGCTGATAAGGTGAAATTTGAAATGATGAGATGGTCTGTATCCTCAGTCGTAAGCTCAAGCAAACCTGCAGCCAAGTCAGCCGTGGAGGAAGAAGAAAAGAAAAAGATTATGCCGAAACGTCTGAAGAAGGCTTCTGATGAGGAAGAAGAAGTGATTCCGGAAGACGAAAAATAGGCTTATCGTCACTGGAAATCTTTTGAGATTTGACCGTATTGACCCAGGGGGTCTTTTGATGTGTGAGACATATTTCGGGCACAAAGCCTGGCTTGTGGCAAATTTTCCTTGCCCAGTGCCTGAAAACGTAGTACAATAAAGAGTAAATTAAAATGCCGAAACTATGGGCAAATTTTTGATATACAGAAGGTGAGAAGTTTAAAATGAATTCAAAACTCAGAAAAATTTTAGCTGGTTTAGTTGTTATTGCTGTCTTATTCGGCTGGTATGTATCTGTATTCGGAATCGGTTCTATCAGTTCGATTAAGGATGCGATGAAATTCGGTCTTGACATCAACGGCGGAGTTTACGTTGTGCTGGAGGCGGACAAGAACGATATCGCGGGTATGGACGAACAGGAATTAAAAGATGTCATGGATACGACAAGGGCCGTATTGAATAAGCGTGTCAACGCAATGGGTATTTCAGAAGCGACTGTTTCTCTGGAAGGAAACGATCGTCTCAGAGTTGAGATGCCCGGGGTAGAGGATGCGCAGGAAGCTATCGATCAGATTGGAAAAACCGCACAGCTCAGATTTCTGCTGGCAGACGGTACTGAAGTAATGACAGGTGATCAGGTAAAGAATGCTGCCATTGACACAGATACTGCAAACGGCGGATATAAAATCGTACTGGAATTTACCAATGAAGGATCCGAACTTTTCGAAGAAGCCACCAGAAAAACATCTTCCGGTCAGGTAACCGCATCTGAAGAGTTCTCGGAACAGGGCATTGCCGATAACTGCATCATCATCGCTCTGGACGATGAAATCGTTACTGCTCCGACGGCCAAAGAAGTTATTAGTACTACAACCTGTGAAATTACATCGGGTCAGGGTGGATACTCAAAGGAAGAAGCATCCAATACCGCTGCGCTGATCAGAGGCGGCGCACTGCCGATCACACTCAATGAAATCTCTTCTTCCGTGCAGACAGCAACCATCGGTGTTGATGCACTGAACAAGAGTATTATAGCAGGTGCCATCGGTCTCGGCCTCGTGTTCCTGCTGATGCTGATTATGTACAACCTGCTGGGACTGGTTGCTGACATTGCACTGCTTCTGTATGTGCTGATTGTTTTATGGGTGATGGCAGGTCTGGGAAGTGTATTAACCCTTCCGGGTATTGCCGGTATCATTTTATCCATCGGTATGGCTGTTGATGCCAATGTTATCATTTTTGCGCGAATCAAAGAAGAAATTGCGGCAGGGAAAACGATCCGTGTTGCGGTCAGTCAGGGATTCAAGCATGCGCTGACTACAGTGCTTGATGCACAGATTACAACTCTGATTGCCTCTGTGGTTCTTTACGAAATCGGTTCTACGACTGTCAAAGGTTTTGCTTTAACTTTAATGATTGGTATCATTGTCAGCATCTTTACAGCGGTAGTGATCACGCAGCTGTTTGTGGGTCTGATTGCAAACAGCCGTCGCTTTGCCAAGAATAAATACTTTGGAATTAATGAAGACGGTACACAGAAGACCATTCTCAAGAAGGAATTTAAATTTATTAAAAATAGAAGAATTTTCTATACTATCAGTGCAGTAATCATAGCAGCCGGACTGATCATGTCTGTTGCAAGAGGCTTTAACTACGGCATTGACTTCACAGGCGGTACTATGATTCAGCTGGATATGGGCAAAAAAGTTGATGTGGCCGAAGTACAGGATTCACTGAAGGAATATGACCTGAAGGAGGTGTCGATCGTACTTGGCGGTAGCAATCAGGAACAGATCATCATCAAAACTACCAATGCACTGGATAATGATGCCAGAACAGAAGTTATTAAAACTTTGGAAGATAAATTCGGCGTTACGGACGAAGATGTTCTGGCTTCAGAAGAATTCGGACCGACTGTGGGCAAGGAACTGAAGACAAATGCAGTAAAATCTGTGCTTATTGCAGCAGTAGGCATGCTGATCTACATTATCTTCAGGTTCAGATCCTGGAAGTATGGTGTAGCATCTATTGCCGGTGTACTTCATGACGTACTGGTGGTGCTTTCATTCTATGCAATCTTCAACATCACCATCAACAATCCTTTCATTGCAGGTATTCTGACTGTAGTGGGATATTCCATCAATGATACCATTGTTATCTTTGACAGGATCAGAGAAAACAGAAAACTTTACAAGAAGGAGTCAGGAGAGGTTGTCATTGACCGCAGCATTAATCAGACCCTCAACAGATCCATTATGACATCTCTGACAACTGTGATCTGTATGGTTCCTCTGTTCTTTATGGTATCCACATCTATCAGAGAGTTTGTACTCCCTCTGATGGTGGGTGTACTGGTGGGAACCTATTCCTCTATTTTCCTCTGCAGTCCGCTGTTCTATGAGTTCAGCAAAAAAGAAGGAAAGTCTAAATATCTGACTTCGCAGGAAAAGAACAAAAAGAAGAAATAGACACGTAGACTCGGGGAGCATGACGATTGATGGAAACAAAAGCCAAGTTTTTAGAAGAAATCACAAATATCAATAAGAACTACGACATAGATCTGATAGGCAGAGCTTTTGACACTGCAAGAGAGCTTCATGACGGACAGCTGAGAAAAAGCGGTGAGCCTTATCTGATTCATCCTATTGCTGTGGCCAAAATCCTGGCCCAGCTTGGGATGGATGAGGAGACTATTGTAGGCGGACTGCTGCATGATGTTGTGGAAGATACAGAATATACCAGAGATCAGCTTGTGGAAGATTTTGGAGAAGAAGTGGCACTTCTGGTAGACGGTGTCACCAAGCTGGGCAGTATCAAATTTGACAGTAAAGAAGAAGCACAGGCTGAAAACCTTCGCAAAATGTTTCTGGCAATGTCAAAGGACATTCGCGTTCTGATTATCAAGCTTGCCGACCGTCTGCACAATATGCGGACGCTGCAGTTTATGCGCCCTGAGAAAAAGATAGAAAAATCCAGAGAAACACTGGATATCTATGCACCTCTGGCCAGCCGTCTGGGAATTTATACGGTCAAGTTTGAACTGGAGGATCTGGCTCTTTCCTATCTTCATCCGGAAGAGGTTGAAAACCTGAAGGTGGAGATTACGGAAAAAAAAGAGCAGAGAGTTCAGTTTATCAACACTGTAATTGAGGAAATCAAGGAAGCATTGGACGAACTTCATATGGTTTATGATATTTCCGGCCGCTCCAAACATCTTTACAGTGTCTATAAGAAAATGGTACTTCAGCATAAGCAGCTTGATGAGATCTTTGATTTAACGGCTGTTCGTGTGATTGTGGAGAATGTCAAGGACTGTTATGCTGTGCTGGGACAGGTTCACACCATGTGGAAACCGATTCCGGGCCGTTTCAAAGACTATATTGCCATGCCGAAACCCAA
>CABSEO010000142.1 GCA_902476665.1 uncultured Emergencia sp. | reverse complement strand
CCGCCACATGATAATGGCATCCTCGCCGTTATCTTCATAATATCCTTTTCTAAGGCCTGCCTCTTCAAAGTCAAATTTCTGATAAAGACCTTTGGCAGGCTCATTTCCGGATCGCACTTCCAGAGTATGGCGTGTAATACCCACCTTTTCTGTAGCGGATAGCATTGTACTTATCAGTGCCGTTCCAATGCCCATGCACCGGTAGTCAGGGGATACAGCCACATTGGTAATATGCCCCTCGTCTATGATAGCCCAGAGTCCCACATAACCGACTACATGTCCTCTGAGTTCTGCTGCAAAATACACTGCCAGAGGATTTTCCGTCAGTTCATGAAGCAGAGACTCTCTGGACCACGGCGAAGCAAAACACTGACGCTCCAGGAGTTCCATATCATCTACGTCTTCTGCTGTCGCTCTCCTTACTCTTAATTCTGTCATCCATTACCTCGCTCTGAATCTGGCCATTTTCGCAGCACGTTCTCTGGCAAGACTGCCGTCTTTCAGCTTCTGCTCCGCTTCCGTCTCTCTCATATAATCAGGAAGCAGCTCCTCTGCAGTCAGCGTATCACCTGAAAGCACCTTTGCCAGTGCACACCGTGCAATCATGTCGGCAGTCTGATAGCGTTCCTCTTCCGGTGCTAAAGCAACCTCTGCATCATATGTCCCTGTAGCAGACCGGGCAAACTCCTCAATCTGTTCCCTGTAGGCATCGATGCCGTCTCCGTAAAATCTGATACATGAAGACTGCGCCACTCCGCAGGAAAATTCATCCTGTCTCTTTTTTAAATGTGATAAAAGTGTCTCAAAACAGTCTGTCAGCATGTAAGGTCCACTTTTTAAAATATCCTCTCCATATTCGTCAAATACAGCACCGTAAACCTGCCCTCTGCGTGCATTGAAAATGGGAACCACCAGCGCTTCGCCTCTGCATTTCAGCTTGAAAGCGTCCAGAGTAGGAACCGCAACAGCGGGAATATCCAGAGCCTGAGCGACAGCTCTTGCAGTCGCAACACCAATACGGATGCCCGTAAAGGAACCAGGGCCCACAGATGCGGCCACTGCAGTGAGATCAGCTTTTCCTATACCTGTCTCATCAAGAATCTGCTGAGCCATAGGCGTCAGATCTTTCAGGTGATTCATCTTTTCTGCAGAAACCTTCAGAACAGGCTGTCCGTCTTCACCGATTACCGCCACAGAGCCTTTAGGCCCTGTGGTTTCTATTGCTAAAATGTACATTGATAAATTCTCTCACTTTCTGTTTCGCCGTACTCGATAAAAATACACAGTGTTTCATCAGGCAGAATCTCCGCCACCTGATCGGCCCACTCCACAATGGAGACTCCCTCTCCGTAAAAGTATTCCTCCGCTCCGATTTCAAACAAATCCGAAGCATCCTCCAGACGGTATACGTCAAAATGATACAGAGGCAGTCTGCCCGAATGATACTCTTTTACAATGGTAAACGTAGGGCTTGTAATAGGTTCTGTAATTCCAAGACCACAGGCAATATATTTTGTCAGAGTGGTCTTTCCCGTGCCCAGATCGCCAATCAGGGCAATGACAGTCCCCGGCTTCAGCTTCTCCGCTAACGAAAAAGCAAAGGCCCTGGTCTCCTCTTCATTTGTAATCAAAACTTTTCGCATGCACTACCTCTACATCCTGTGCAGGAAACCTGAAATTCTCTTGTACACCAGAAAAGTGATCACCGCATTGATCCCTGCCTTCATCAGATTAAACGGAATAATCACCGGAATCAGCATAGCCACCACAACTTCGCGAGGTGCGCCCATAAATGCAGGCGTAATGAAATAGTTGAGGACACACATAGCCGCAGTAGTGGCCAGTACACCGGCAATCAGTGCAATGACAGCTTCCTTCTTGGATTTCTTGTGACGGTACAGAAGTCCTGCAATCACCACAAAAAGTCCCGTTGCACATACATGCATGATGAATCCGTAGACACCTGACCCTCCAAGCAGAAAGGCCTGTATAAGACTGACTACTACCGTTACCAGAAGTCCTGCCCCCGGACCGAAGGCAAAGGTTGTGATATAGATAGGAATGTCCGCAGGATCATACTCTAAAAATGGTGCCGGCGGAAACTGTATGCGAATCAGAAAAACCAGCACACATGATATGGCTATCATCAGCGCCAGCTTTGCCATCTTCAAACTGCTCATTCTGTTGTTCATGCTTCCTCCATTCTTCCAAAGTTCTCCTGACTCAATTTATATATCGCATCAGCATAAATCTTTGTCATTGTCATCATACGTTCAATAGAAATCCGTTCGTCCTTCTGATGCATCAGATCAGGATCGCCCGGAAACAGACCGCCGAAAGCTACAATATTTTTTGCGGCTTTCGCATAGGTTCCACCGCCGATAACAAGCGGTTCACTCTCATAGTCCCCTGTATTTATCCGGTAAACATCCATCAGCGTTCTGATCATAGGACTGTCAGGCGCCAGATAAATGGGTGCCTTGCCGCCCAGCTTTATCAGACCCATCCCGTAACGATCCAGCAGAGGCATGACAGCCTCATAAACCTGTTCCTCCGTAAAGGTTACCGGATATCTGATATTGATATTCAAAGTGATCGACTCTTTATCATAACGGATTACTCCCGCATTCAGTGTCAGACGTCCCGACTCCCCGTCGGAAAAGCCGCATCCCAGGTTTTGACCATTTACATCAAATCCGATATACTTGTTGTAAAAATCAAAAAATACATTTAAGTCGTCGCCGGCAAAATTCAGCTTGCCTAAAAAGGCCATCATAATAGAAATAGCATTCAGACCAGCTTCCGGCGTGGCTCCATGGGCAGACTTGCCTTCTGCGGTAATTTCCAGAGATTTCCCCGTACCTTTTACTTTCAGACTATAGCCCGTACTCGTACGAAAATCTTCAGCCAGCTCCCTGATATGTGCGTAAACTGCAGAATCGCTGCTGTATACTACTGCTCTGGCATGCTGCGCCACCATATTAGCCGCAGAACCTCCTGTCAGACTGCTCAGTGAAAGGCCTGCTCCCTGGTGTTTTGTCAGTTTCTTTGCAATTTCAAAATTCATCATGCCTTTTTCCCCATTTAAAGCAGGAAATTCAGCATCAGGTGTAAAGCCATAGCTTGGCATAGGCTCCTTTTCGAAATAGTATTTCATACCGTCCCAGTTGGTTTCCTCATCAAGTCCCAAAATCATACGTACACGCACTTTCGGCATATATCCTGATTCCTTCAGGGCTTTCATTGCAAAAAGGGCAGCCACCATGGGACCTTTGTCATCCAAAGTGCCTCTTCCATAGATATATCCGTCTGAAACCGCACCGCTATAAGGATCAAATCCCCATCCGTCACCTTCAGGAACTACATCAAGGTGACCTAAAACCGCCACAATGGGCTCTCCCTTCCGGTAGTCTCCATTGCCAAAATCCACATGGCCTCCATAATTATCCACATTTTTTGTCTCAAAACCAAAAGCTTCTGCTGTTTTCAAAAAACATGCAAAAGCATCCTGCACACCTTGTCCAAATGGAAAATACTCCCCATTTTCATTCGTTACAGGATTGGAAACAACACTTTTGATAGAAACAAGGTCTTGCAGAGTCTGAATCTGCAAGTCCCTGTTCGCTTCTATAATTTCTTTACAGTTCATTAGTCCACGGCTTCTACAGCAGTGATTTCAGGATAACTTTCCTTCAGAACCCGCTCAACAATGCCTTTCAAAGTCATTCTTGCACCCGGGCATCCTGCACAGTGTCCCTGTAATCTGACTCTTACCACATTATCCTCGGTCAGTTCAACGAACTCAATGTCGCCGCCGTCTCTCTGCAATACCGGTCTGATTGTGTTCAGAGCTTCTCTGATTTTCTGTTCCATTTTGGTTTCTCCTTTGTATCATTAGTTTTTTATGTGAATTAACGTGTGAACAACAAAAGCTATTTTACCGTATATACGGAAACAAACTTGTTATTTTCTATCAGATCAATGTTGATGGTCTTTGTCGGTTCACCGCTGTCATCAAAAGAAATCTCTCCGGATACTCCTTCAAATCCAGCTGTTTGCTGCAAAGCATTTTTCACCGCCTCCCCATCAACCGTTCCTGCATTTTCAATTGCATCAACTGCTATCATATATGCATCAAAAGCCAGTGCTGCGGCTTCAGGCGGTTCTCCTTCACCATATTCTTTTTCATAGGCTGCAAGAAAATCATCATAAAGCTCCGATGCTTCTGTGCCTTCCGCCATGCTGCTGGTAAAGTCAGATACCGCTGCTATTTTAATACCCGGATATTCCTGCTGTAATCGCATTAATTCTTCAGTATGCCAGTCTTTTGGCCCGATAAAAGTGACATCTGTCATTCCCAGCTTGTCCGCTGCTTCAAACAGTTTTTCGGCATTTTTTAAAGAAATAGGTGCAAATACAGCTTTAGCGCCGCTTTGCTTCAGCTCCTGGATATATTCTGTAAAATCTTTAGCATCTTTTGGTATGTCAATAGTTGCAGTTATTCCGTCATCGTTTTCTGTCAGTCGTCTGAACGTCTTTCCGAATTGACTGACCAGTTCTGTGGCTGTATCTTCATCCTGAATTCTGATGACAGCAGCTTCTTCAACTTTCAGATAGTCATATGCAAAATATGCCGCAGCTCTTCCCTGACTCGCATCCGTAAAAGTCACTCTGAAATAATACTCGTTATTTTCTGTAATCAGCGGGTTTGTCGCCGTAATGGTGATAGCCGGAATTTTTTCTTCATTAAATATCTGACCGGCAACCAGTGATACCGCGTCACCATAACTGCCCAAAACCACACATGGCTTTTTATCGGCCAGATCTGCCGCTGCCGTTTCAGCTACATAAATACTGCTCTGCGTATCCGCATACACAAGTTCGATTTTTTTGCCCAGCACCTCAGGCACCAGCTTGTTGGCAAGTTCAATGCCTTGAATCTCCATCTGACCTTTTTCACTGTCATTACCGGTCTGCGGCTCCAGTACACCGATTGTGACGGAATCTGCAGTCTTTCCCTTCTCACTGAAAAAAGCCTCTTTAAAATTCTGATATGTTGTACAGCTCGTGATCGAAAGTATTGCCCCTATCACAACCATGACCAGAACTGCTGTCTTTAGTTTTCTCATAATTTCCCCTTTATTATCATATGAAAGCACAGTCTCTGCGCTTATCACTTCTCTGCCGACACAATGGCATAACTGACAGTCAGCAAGCCGTCATGCGTCTTCTGACACTTAATTTATTATACTATATTTAGCTGAATTGTAAACCTTTTTGTGCGAAAGGAGCCGCAAACAGCGGAATGAACAAGCTGCTTTCAACAGAACTTCAAAAGATTTTCACTTAAGGTTTACAAAGTTTTATAAAGTTTTTGTTAATATCTGCGGAAAGTGTGGTACAATAAATCTATCAAACATTAGCTAATCAATATTTAAGGAGGAAATCGTATCATGAAATGGGTATGTTCAGTTTGCGGATACGTTCACGAAGGTGATCAGCCGCCAGAAAAATGTCCGCAGTGCAAAGTGCCTGCAGATAAGTTTATCGCACAGGAAGAAGGAAAAGTTGAATGGGCTGACCAGCATGTTGTAGGCGTTGCTCAGGGTGTTGATCAGGAAATCATTGATGGTCTGAGAGCCAACTTTGAAGGTGAATGCTCAGAAGTAGGTATGTATCTGGCAATGGCAAGAGTTGCTCACAGAGAAGGCTATCCTGAAATCGGTCTTTACTGGGAAAAGGCAGCATGGGAAGAAGCTGAACACGCTGCTAAATTTGCAGAACTGCTGGGTGAGGTTGTAACTGATTCCACCAAGAAGAATCTGGAAATGAGAGTAGAAGCAGAAGCAGGCGCATGCGCAGGTAAGAAAGCATTAGCTACTATGGCTAAA
>CABSEO010000141.1 GCA_902476665.1 uncultured Emergencia sp. | reverse complement strand
ATTTTCGGTACAGCTTGTGTCGTATCCGGATAAATGATTCTGAACCCGCCATCTTCTGATGAATTATCTGATATGATATCTATGATATAGTATACTTCTCTGTTTTTCTCACCAACTTCATGACGTTTTGCCTTTATGTAATTGCTGTCATCAAAAATTTTCTCATAGTCACTGTTTCCAGGTTTCATTCCACTGCTCCACTGAATCGTTTCCCATTCATCTTTATTTCTATACTGAATCATTGGCAGTGTCTGTAAAAATTTTTTCATCTGACTCTGCGTCACAGTGAGTCTTGTATGAGTAAGCCCTCCTGAAAGCATCATCTCTGAACGGATCCCGTCATTGGTGAGAAAATACACAGGAGCTTTATCCTGAGGCTGTCCTGTAAATACTGTACTGTTTCCTTCTCTTTCAAACGTATATATATCAGACACAGAAATGGACGGTGTCGCATTATCAAAACCATCAATAACGGTCACTGCCTTTTCAGTTTCAAGAGTTGCCTTGGTCACCATGTGAATCACACTGTCCCAGGAAAAACTGAATCCGTCTTCACTGTCATAATGCTGTGCTGTAGTAAAGTGGTATGCCTGACTGTATGATTTATAGAACTTTCCATCCTCTGTACACGATATCCATCGCATGGTACCACTTTCCGATACCAGAATCTGATAATCTCCGTCTAAAGTTACCATATAGCAGTCGGTTCTACGTTTTCCTTCCTCGTCTCTTACTTGCTTCCAGCCTTCCGGTCGCTGAAGTGGAATCGGATCCTGAAATACCGGATTTCCCTCTTCATCTGTCTTCTGTTCTCCCGTTTCTTCATCAAACACCGGAATCATAGGGAGAGGAATTACAGCTGCAGCCTTGATATCATCTGAATTATACCCGCTGTGCACTCCTGTATACTCTGCTTGGGCTTCCCCATCCAGGCGATTCATTCTTACTCTGTTACCACTGTCATAATTCATGGTCACAAAACCGATCTCCATTTCTCCCGATTTCAGCACTGGCTCCGTTATCGGCAGAGAAGGTGCATAATCGTCGGCAGAAGTGGTCTTTTGTACATAGATATCAGTATAGTTAAATCCTCCCTTCGCATAGTTCAGACCATAGTTTACCTTGTAATAAGAGGTCATCCCCGTCTCCTCATCACGAACGGAAAAACTTTCCTCATAAGAGGCACCTTTTTCTGCCTGCAGAAGGTAATCTGTCACCGTGATATTGTTCTTTCCGGCATCCTTTGCAGAAGTTCTACGGATGAAGGAACCGTTATCAAATACATGTTCTCTGACCTCTTTAGCACCTTCCAAATCTGCATGGTCACGAGAAATCTTTTTAAGTTCTATTTCTTTATCATCCTCAGCAGAAAAAGCACTGACAGGAATCACGCCGTCAGACTGCACAATATCCTGCGCCGCATAGATTTCAAATCTGCTGCCGGCAAGGGGAGATTTCCCCCAGACTGCAGACCAGATGCCAGATCCGTCCTTTTCGCGTTTCCACCCCGCCAGACTCTGTCCATCCTTTATGATTTGAAGTTTACCCTTCACAGGATTATTAGGCACATCAATGAGTGCATAATACAATACGTAATCTTCTCCATTGACATGAGGATCCTGTTCCAATACCGTAAAACCATAGGTGTTGTAGGTAGTTTCGTTATCACCTGTGAATTGTTCGATCCGGCTTCCTGACTCATCACGCACCTGAACTGTCTCTAGAAATTCTTTAGGCGGTTTGACAGTTTTGCCCTGATGATCCACAATCTCCACCTTTCCCATATCCGCTACTGTTCCTTTTCCACTGCCGTCATAACTGCCCACATAATAGCCGGACGGAACTACCAGTTCCTCAATCAGATAGTTTCCGTACTCAATATCGTATGGCAGTACAACCTCGCCGTTTTTATCAGCATAGAAAATATAGTTCTGACTCTCGTCCGTATAACCGCTTCCGTTAGGCAGATATCTGCCGGCATTTTGTGCTTTTTCAGGATACTCTAAATCAGGATTTCCCAGATACTTAATTCTGAAGGCTGTCCTGTCCGCATCCCACCGTACGGTCTTTCCCGTTTCACTGTTTGTTTTGATAATCTTAATTCTGTTTGACTTTGCCTTGTTGTTGATTTCCCGGGAAATCAACTGACCGTCCTCTGAAACGGTCACTTCAAAGGATTCCAGCACATATCCATAGGCATCCGCCGTAATTTCACTGACAGTATAGGTTCCATAGGGAAGATCCAGCACCTTGATCTGGCCGTGTGGTGATACAACAAGAGGATTATCTGAATCTGCAGGAGTACCGCTGCTGTCTCTGACCACTCTGTAAGTATTTGCAAACTGATCATAGCCCGACTCACTCTCTGACACTCTGACGACACGGATATATGGGCAATCCTCAAACCCTCCTGATTTCAGTCTGATGGTCCATCGGGAACCTGTGCTGTAATCCTTCACCCCATTATCATTGTTCTCCTTGTCAGTAAAAGGATCCTGATCGTCTTTCGTCTTGACAATCTGCAGCATTCCTCTGAAATTGTCATTGACGAAGGCCCGTCTGTCCTTATCGTCTTCCATAGCAAGAGGTTCCTGCGGACTGACAAGCGCAGGATCTGTCACTGTCACCTGACTTCCTTCTTTACCCTGATAAGTGATCCGGTACTCCGGACCTGTGGGCTGGTCAGTGCATCTTGCCTCATAATAAATAGTTCCATGGTGTCGGATTCCATCACCTGTGCCTGATTCTTTCTCTGAGAAACGTCCGTCCGGAACTGCGGTTTCTCTTGTGTAGATCTCTTTTTCTCCAGTGTAAACATATTCGGTATACTGCAGATTTCCTCCATCATCATAATGAGGGATTTCCTCCATATCCAGTTCACTGATATCAGACCAGGGCATGAAGAAAAAAGGATCATCACTGTGACCGTTGACATTAAGCTGTCTGACATCCTCAAGTTCACCGCCCACATAGAGGGAAATCTCACTGTCTAAAGCTGCATCTCCCATACCCGTTGAAGATGATCCGGATTGCTGATCAAATCCCGGATTTTTATCTCGCTTTTCCACATCAAAGAAAAAACTCGGCAGTTCAGGCAACGGAGCCTCTCCATCCTCTTTTACTTCTTCCTTTGTCAGTTTGAAATAAAAGTTGACAGGATCATCAGCACCTGTTGCCAGAGTCTGATAGTGAGTACCGTCATTGGCATTCCATGTCAGCAGATCCTCCCTGTTAATCTGAGGCACATTCTTCTTTCCTCGAAAGATCTTGCCATTCCATTCTGCCGGATCCAGAGAGGTCTCAATCACATACTGATGAGTCTCTTCCTGCCGGACAATAGAAATTTTCTGATTGACTTTGGCATCATCCTTATTTACAGATGCCATAACCTTAAGACTTTGACCGCACTTTTTGCCGTCAGTAAGAACCTGAGATTTCCATAGCCCGCTGCTTTCATCAAAACTCATCCTGATGGGTGTGAGATTTTTGTTTTCTTTCCTGGTAAAGGACGGTACGGTCTCATGATTTTTCATCTGCTTCAGCATGGTATTATAGATTTCACCTGCTTTTCTGCCTTTTACAATAGAGTAAAAATAGTCAGGTTTTGTAATCCCGTAACTTTTTCTGCCTCCGGCAGCCGATGTTCGCAATCCCTGCTGATATTCCCAGATCAATGTCTGAGTTGCGGCATACCAGTCATCCAGATTGGCACCCGAAACACCGAACAGTTTTTCAATGTCTGAAGACTTGGAATCAGGCTGTCTGCCGTAAAGCAGAGTCAGCAGAATACCACGCTGTACAGTTTCAGAGTAGAGTTTTCCCACAAAAGGACTGTTTTTCCAGACATCAGCAGTATATCTGGTATTTCCTGACGCCGGATTTCTTACATTCTGCTCCAGACAGTAAGCGATTTTTCCGCTACCCCCTCCTACCGGAGTAATTTTATAAGAATGAATCGGCGAAGATAGAGAATAACAGTCTTCTTTAAGCCATGCGGTTCCGGTACCGTTAGGCCATCGGTTGGTATATTTTGAAGGATCATGATAAAAATACCGATTTCCCTTGCCACTGGTATCGCTGCCTTTTAAAGTGGGACCCTGAGTAAAATACACCTTTGTTCCCGGTCTCCATTCCACAGCTCCATAAGACTCGACATGCATACAGGTCCAGACGATCAGCAGAACGAGAACCCATATGAAAAGTCTCTGCCATAAAGTATGGTTTCTTGATTTGTACATTTAATTCCTCCTTTACTTATGATATATAAAAAACGGACGCACAAGTTGTACGTCCGTTGAATTGTCTGATGTTACAATTTACTGTTCTGAAAGCATGTTTTATTTTTACAGAAAAAGGATTTTTACTAAATATATACATTTATTTGATGATATCATCATATCACACTGTAGATTCTCCGTCAAGTTTCTTTTTCTATTTTTTTACTTTTTTTCATTCTTATGGAAGGAATAATTATTTCATCTTTCCTGATATATAATTCAGCCATGCCACTCTCTCCGGCAAAAATCCCGAAAAGATTTCGGGACAGGAAAGAAATCGCTTCGTTTCTGATTCTATAATACTGCTTTTTACCATAACCTAGAATTTTAAAAAGTTCAGCTACTTCTGCACCGGCATACTGCTTCTCCATATATACAATCCTCAGCAGTCTGCCATATTCTCTATATCTGGGTACTTCAGCGGTTTCCATAGAAGTCACAGTTCTTTCTAAAAGCCGGACTAAAACCGCTGTCAGATGCAGTCGGCGGGACTCTGTGTATTCTCTGCATCTGCGAGAAGCTGCCGAAGTCTGTTCTGCCTGATACAAAAGATAGTAGATATCCGCCTGAGTGCCGGTCATAAATGTTAAGTCTTCTGGAACGAAGAAGCCAGGTTCTTGTGAACCGTAACTTCCTGAAGACATAGGCCCTTCTGTATCCCGTCCATCTGAAAAATCATATGTCCGGTCTTCAAAACGAAAATGATTGTTTTCCTGAATAAATTTATAGTCCAGATAATTCTGCAGACACTTTCTAGCGATATAATAGCCATCACCGTCAGCACTATGAAATTTCTCAGAAGCCTCCTCATACTGTCGAACGGCCTTTAACCGACTCTATTGTCGAAAAAGGACCGAATGCTGATACAGTACTGTCTCCGTCCATATTACCTTTCGTTTTCAGACAGCTTTTTATCTCATTATTTATATAAGTATCCAGCAAATCATATCCTTCTTTCATGATTTTCTCTTCCATCTTTTTTTCCATATGCATTTCCTCCTTCCAGTTAAAAGCCCCGAAAGCACACTTAAAAAATAGCTGATTAGTGGTACTAAGTATAAGTCGGCAACAAAAGAAAAATCAAGCTGTATGTCAGTTTTTGATATTTTTTTGTAACCATTTGTCATTTTTCTGTAAGCAGTTAAGAATTCATTAAGCAAAAAGGGATACGGTAGAAATTTCTACTATATCCCTTTAAATTTTTCCCGATTATCTGTTGCAGTTCTTTTTCCGTTCAATCGTCAGTACTGTAATAAGACAGACCACTGAAACGGTCAAAGCCAGCATCCATGTAAATACCTGACTGCGGTCACCCGTTTGCGGAACATTGTCAGCGGTTCTGTCTGGACTATCCGTTTTATCCTCTCCATCAGGATTATCCGGTTCAGATGTTTCCACCTCAATGTTTTTATAAACTGCGGTAACCGTCACATCGCCTGCCGGCATGGTAAAGACAGTCTGTGCACTCTCTGCATCCGCAAAGCTGCCTCCCGCTGATGTTACCCATCTGTCAAAGACTTTCCCTGCTGATGCTGTGTCTGCAGTAATGGTTACCGGGGTGCCGGCTGTATACACTCCGTCTCCTGTGCCGTTTTCCACCGTCAGATTATATTTCT
>CABSEO010000140.1 GCA_902476665.1 uncultured Emergencia sp. | reverse complement strand
CTTTTCTTTCCTGCATTTCACATAAAATACTGCTGCGGCCAGCAATCTCACCTCTATCATTAATATCCCTCACTGCCTTCAGAATCCAAAGTGACATTTTATCCACAGAAGGTAGCTTTTCCGGAACCTTTTCTGAAATACTTCTGATATTATCCAGTGGCAGATCCTGAAGGGTAACCATATCAGATTCGCTGACCGCCATGGCAAACTTCAGCGTATTGAGCAGTTCTCTTACATTTCCCGGCCATGTGTATTTTTGAAAAGCCTCCATTACCGGAGCTGTGATTGCTTTCTTTCCAAGGTCTCCCTTCTCTTTCCAGTAATCCAGAAGCCGGGGAATATCTTTTTTCCGCCTGTTCAGCGGAGGCAGATAGATCAGCCCTTCCCGACGATAATACAAATCTTTTCTGAAGGTTTTTTCTTCAATCATTTTTGTCAGATCTTTATTGGTGGCTGCAATAATACGAACATCAATAGGAATTATCTTATCTCCTCCGATTTTCATAATCTCCTTCTCCTGCAGAACCCGAAGAAGCTTTGCCTGCATTTTCAGCGATATATCGCCGATTTCATCCAGAAACAGAGTTCCTCCGGTGGCCTGCTGAAACAGTCCCACCTTTCCGCCCTTTTTCGCACCGGTGAAAGCCCCTTCTTCATAACCGAACAGTTCTGATTCTGCCAGCTGATCCGGAAGCGCCGAAAAATTAATTGCCACAAAAGGGCCTCTTGAACGCTCAGATGCATTATGAATCGCACTTGCGAAAAGTTCTTTTCCGGTTCCGTTTTCGCCTTCTATCAAAACAGAAAGATTGGTTTTAGCCACTTTTCGGGCAAGTCTTTTGGCATGCAGGATCTCATCACTGTCTCCTACAATATCACGGAAACTATATTTCGCATAATATCCGGAGCCGATCAGCTCCCTTCTGACAGTTTTCATCACCTTGCAGGCTTCGTCCGCCGCATTGGATACTCGTCTTGCAAAGGACAGTAGTCCATTGAGATACTGCTCCGCATAAGCGACAATATTCTGATCCAGTATTTCATAATGCAGCAGAATCTTTACAATGGTAGTAAACTCCATGGTGCGGGGACGAATGTTATACACCTGCTGAATTCCCGAAGGAACAATGTCCACTTCTCCCGGAGTGACAGCAATATCAATTTTGGAAGGTACAGAACATCCCGGATAATAAGGTACCAGTTTCAGAAAATCAAATCCGATATTGCGAAGGTATTCTATACTTTCTTCTGCGCTGTCTTTAGAGTCGTTTACAAAAAGTATCTCTTCTTCCCTTGGAAGAGTAAGAATAGTATCCACACACTGATTCAATATGGTTCTTTCTGCAATAAGGAAGTCAGAAAAAGGAAACGGACTGTTCTGCTCACCAAAATCATGAAAAACCTCCTGACTGGAAAAAACAGCAAAAACATCCTGTGCCGGAACGTACTGATGCTCTTCATTGATGCTGTAATCCAGAATAGGAATCTCAGAGGGTAGAATTTCTGACAGCTGATCATGCAGAGCCTTGGTCGTAAATCGGCTTCCGCATATCAGTAACAGAGGTTTGTAATTGTGCTGCTCCATGGTATGTTCTCCTTTGGCCGGCTGCAAAAGTACCGAAATAAAGTTATATAGTGTTATGTATATTAAAACAATTATACCACGCTATAAAATTTTATGAAACCGCATATATTTTAAATCAAAAATAAATCCTTCGCAGAACCTTGTACAGCGAGTCACTGATATTTTCGTGCTTTTTCCAGCTCCGTAAATAGCATCCAGAATTCACAGCTCTTTCTCCAGATTATATTAATAACAGCATTCATAGCAAGGACAATGTTGGCCGTCATTTCCCCAATACAAAATCAGCGCTGTTCTTGAAAACAAAAACAGCGCTTCAGATTTCAGGAAAATGATTCAGGCATGTTTAAAAACATCACTGCCTTCTCTGATTACAAATTCTTTTAACTTTTTTACATGCTCATCAGCCACAGTTCTGGCCTCTTCCGTATTTCCACTGGTAATGGCATCAATAATTCTTTTGTGTTCAACCGGCATATTCTCATATCTGGAAAAATCATCATAATACAGATATCTGAAACGAAGAGCCAGTTCCTGTACGGTTTCACTGATCTGCATCAGTGTTTTGTTGCCGCTGCATGCTACAATATGTCTGTGGAACTGTTCATCATAGCTGATGATCTTCTCCATGTCACTGTTTTTAATAGCTTCGCTGTAACCTTTGGTCAAACGCATCAGTTCCTGAATCTGTTCTGCATTCATTCTTTCTGCTGCCAGAGCCGCAGCCAGCCCCTCCAGATCTTCACGGACCTCCAGTGTATCCAACATATCTTTGACAGAAATGTCAGACGCATAAGCCCCTCTCCGGGGCTCAATAGTCACCAGGCCTTCTTTTTCCAGTTTTCGAATAGCTTCTCTTACAGGCGTTCTGCTGACTCCCATTTCTTCCGCCAGTTCAACTTCCATCATTCTTGTACCTGGTACAATCTTGCCTCTAAGAATCTGCATTTTCAGCTGTTCATACACAATCTCTCTCAGTGGTCTATGGTTCTGTAAATCAAAGTTCAACATATCTATCTCCTATTTTATTTGGTAGTCTTAGTCCAATATGCTTCATATCCCCGTTTACGCAGCCTGCTGCATGCCTTTTTTGCATCGGCAATATTCTGATAGACGGCAAAAACTGTCGGCCCGCTACCGCTCATCAGGACTTTTTCGGCAGCACCATCGCTCTCCATAATATCTTTCAGCCTGCGAACCTGCGGATAGGCATGCAGGGTATAATTTTCAAGCACATTAATACAGTTTGAGTAAATAAGATCAAAGTCGCGGTTGTTCAGCCCCCGCTCCAACTCATTGTTGTCAGGTCTTTCCTTCAGAACACAGCTGTCAATCCCCCGATAAACTTCAGCAGTAGAAACCCCTATCGGAGGTTTTGCAATGACAACTGGCTTCCTAATCCCGGGTAGAAATGTCATTTCTGTTCCGGTGCCCACAGCTCTGACACAGGATCCTGCCATTGGATCTCTACGCAGTTTTGCCGGGAATGCAAAGTTAAAAGCTGCCTGACCAGCTACACAAAAAGGGACGTCAGAGCCCAGTTCCTTACTCAATTCGCATAGTTCGTGCAGACTCAGTCCAAGATTCCATATCAGGTTCAGCCCGTGAAGGACGGCTGCGCCGTTTCCCCTGCCGCCGGCAAGTCCAGCAGCCACAGGTATTCTCTTAAAAATATCAATTTTTATCTGTCCGCCCGGAATCTCCGTTCCATATCTTTCAATCATCAGCTGCGCAGCTTTATATGCCAGATTTCGCTCATCCACAGGAATATAGTAGCGATTGGTCGAAACTGCAATATCAAAGTCTCCCTCCGATTTTTGTGCTAATTTCTTGTATCTGATTACCACATCATCGTGAAAAGACAACTGCTGCATGATCATATCCACCTGATGCATCCCATCTGCACGGACGCCGGTAATATCAATGGACAGATTGATTTTGGCAAAGGACAGTACTTTTATTTCTTTCATATCATTTTCCGACATACAAAATGAGCGGAACTGCCGCTCATTCTGAACTAGTTATTGTTAAAAACAAGGCTTCCCGATACGCTTTCAGGATGTGCTCCTTCTGCGCGGATCTTATTTTTTCTTTTTCTTTTTAGCGTATGCGGCTCTTCTTTTTGCAAGTCTCTCTTCTTCTGCGGCTCTCGCCTCTGCTTCCGCTTTTCTTCCTGTAATATAGCTGCTGCCGCCTGCAGAAATCGGTCTTGGGCCCTTTACCTTGTAGTTACCGTTATCTTCTTCGTAATCCTCTTCTTCGACCTCTTGTTTTGCGTGCTTTGCAGCCTTCTTGGCTTTCTTCGCCATTTCTTTTTCGTGCGCAGCAATAACCTCCTGCACTGATTTGCCGGTTTTCTTAGCTTCTTTATATGGATTGAACGGTTCTTCTTTTTCAATACCCTCTGTCTGCTTTTCCATCTGTTTCTTTGCCTGACGAGAAGTAAAGATAAACATACCGCCGAACATAACAACCATCATGATCATATAGACCTGTGTGTTTCTGCTCTGATTCAGGGTCGTGAAGGAAATAGTCCGATCTTCTCCCAGTGTGTTTCCCTCATTGTCCGTCACATCACCGGAAATGTATAAGGTGTACTCAGTGTTATCTTTAATCTTGATTTTCTTTTCAGAAATCTTTACTGCATCAGCCAGAACCATGACCTCTTTGCTGTCTTCCGGATTATAGAAAACACGGATAGGAAGCTCTTTTCCCTCATCGTCAGTGATCTTAAAGCAGTCTTTATTGGCAGCCTCAGATGCCTTGTTTCCCATGGCATTGCTGAATTCCAGTTTGACACTCATATTTTCAATACTGGTATTCTTCTGTTCGTTTCTCGGATATGTATCCACAATTTCCAGAGATTTTGCTCCGAAACATACCGAAGCTGTCATTGTTATAATCAGTGCTGCAAGGCATACCACTACGCCTGTTCTTTTCATGTTAGTTCCTCCGATTTACTTTTGTTGTTTTTCTTTCTATTCCTGAGCCTGGAGAAAAATGTCTTCATCATCTGAGCGCATTCCTCTTCCAACAAGCCTGTTTCCACATAAATTTTGTGATTGAGCTTTTCCTCTACGGGAATGTTGAATACCGATCCGCAGGCTCCCGCTTTCGGATCCATCGCGCCGATATACAGATTTTCTATGCGGGACCATATCATAGCACCTGCGCACATAGCACACGGCTCTACTGTCACATACAGGCTGCAGCCGATAAGCCGCCAGCCTCCCAGAACTTCTGCCGCCTTCCTGATCGCGATTATTTCAGCATGTGCGGTAGGATCTGCAGTAGTTTCTGTCAGGTTATGACCTCTGGCTATGATCTGTCCATCCTTCACAATCACGGCTCCAACAGGAACCTCCCCGAGGGAAAAGGCTTTTTCTGCCTCTTTCAGGGCTTCTGTCATAAACTTATCCATATACCTTTCAATGTTACCACAATTCCATATACTATTCAACAGTTTTTTGTACTGATTCGGGTGCACAAACCATACGTTTTTTCATGCAAAAGAATCGCGGGCAAAACGGCGTCTCAGACTGTATTTCATTTTGCGCGTTACGCCCTGTTAAATTAGGGAATTCCCTCAGAGCTTTGTATTCCTAAGTCTGCCGAGAAAAGGCAGACCAGATGAACGATCGTCATTTAGATGAAGCTTTCTGATGAGATGATTGCGGAAAGATAGGTTTTTCCAGTCTGAACAAAATGTAAAACTCAAGCTGATCCAAACAATTGAGCTTTACTTGCTGCATGCTGAACCTAGAGTTCCATACGAACTGCGAACCAAACAGATTATTAACCTTAACTGACTGTTTTATTAAAAACAAGTATAAAAATCATCAATAAAAATGCCATATACAACGTTCAGTTCCTCTATTTTTTTCATAATCTCAACCAAAATGGACTTAAAAGGCGAAAAAGAGTATAAAAAGAAAGGGCTGACGCCCTTTAAAACCGGTAAGTTTATACTCAAAAACCGGATTTTTTTACTTTTCGGATAATGAACTTTCATATTTATACTTAACTCGCTTCTTTTTTCAGATTCTGGATAATAGCACACCAAACGTTTCAAATTTTTAACCAAAATAAAATAAAGTTCCGGACATACATACAGATTAAAGTCTTAATCATGGTAAGGGTGTCTGATACATTTCTGTCTCTGCACCCTGCAGCAGCGGGAAAGCATCTTTGAAAAAAAGACCTGTTTCCTGCTTATTATCTACAAAGGCATAAGTTCTCCCGTTTCTTCATCAATCTCGCAAATCCAGTATCCAAAAATCTCTTCCTGCAAAGCTTCCGGCATGCTGTCCAGA
>CABSEO010000139.1 GCA_902476665.1 uncultured Emergencia sp. | reverse complement strand
TTTGATCATCTGGAACTTAGTCAGTTTCCGGAATCAGGACGAAGAAAAAAGAAAGGTCGGAGTCAGAAAAAAATCCAGAAAAGGAGCGCAAAAGGAACATCCATTGAAGAAAGACCGAGTGTAGTGGATGATAGGAATGATTTTGGTAACTGGGAGATGGACTGTGTTGTGGGAAAGCAGCGAAGTAAAAAATGTATGCTTGTGTTTACAGAAAGAAAAACCCGATATGAAATTATAGAAGTGTTAAAATTCCATACCGTAGAAGAAGTTGTAAAAGCTTTAAATCGGTTAGAAAAGAGATATGGCTCCAGATTTTATACCATTTTTCAAACGATTACTGTAGATAATGGAGCTGAATTCGCGGACTTTGAAAAAATGGAAAAGGCGTTATATCGAAAAGGAAATCGCACTCGGATTTATTATTGTCACCCCTATGTGCCAAGCGAAAGAGGAAGTAATGAGAACGGAAATAAACTGATTCGACGATGGTTTCCTAAAGGGACAAACTTTGACCAGATGTTAAATAAATCCGCTGTTAAAGCTGCTGAGGAATGGATGAATCACTATCCTCGGAAAATACTGGGAGGGGAAACGGCATATCAACGCTTTCAAGCTGAACTGAAAAAACTAGGCTTCACATAATGCGACTTAAAATTTTAATTTATGAGATGACATATTGAACTTAGATTAACAAGTAGTTCAAATAATTTTAAATTTAGCTAAAATATTTTTTCTAATTATAAAAAGACATTTCTGATAAACAGAAAAGTCTTTTTGGCATGTGATAATTTTCTTTCTTTTTACTGTAATATGTTTTTTGTGCTCAATAATGCGTTATCATTCACTCAAAATTCATTTCATGTTAGATGTAATGTTTTTTTCTTTGATAAAAAAGTTTTTTAATTTAATGTTGACATCTAATTAAGTTAAAAAACCTTGAAAAATACATTGACAAGCATGGATTCCCATGCTATACTAATTGAGTTAGACCGCTCGGAAAGGGTTTATTTTTCATGCAAAGCGAACTGTTCGCTGCCCCATAAGGCGAGACTGGATAGAGGAGGTAATAAACACATGTACGCAGTAATTGAAACAGGCGGAAAGCAGTACAGAGTTCAGGAAGGCGACGTTTTAACAATCGAAAAGCTGAACGTAGAAGCCGGAGACAAGGTAGAATTCGACAAAGTACTGGTTTTAGCCGAAGAAGGTAACCTGAAGGTAGGCGCTCCATACGTTGAAGGCGCAGTAGTATCCGGAGAGGTTGTAGAGAACGGCAAAGGAAAGAAAGTCATCATCTACAAGTACAAGGCCAAGAAGGACTACAGAAAGAAACAGGGTCACAGACAGCCATACACAATGGTTAAGATTGAATCCTTAGGAGGAAAAGCTGCTCCTAAGAAAGAAGCTCCTGTACAGGAAGCTGAAGAAGTAAAAGAAGAAGCAAAGGAAAAGAAAGTTTCCGCTTCCATGAAGAAAGATGAACTGATTGCTTACGCAAAAGAGCATGGTATTGAAGTAGATGAAAAAGCTACAAAAGCTGTTATCATCGAAACCATCGAAGCTGCGAAGTAATTTTCCAAATAGCCACGAATAGTAGGGAGGTGTCTGACTATGGCAAGTAAAAAGGGAGTAGGTAGCTCTAAGAACGGTCGTGATTCCGAGTCGAAACGTTTAGGCGTCAAGACAGGTGACGGTCAGTTTGTAAGCGCCGGCAGCATTCTGGTAAGACAGAGAGGTACAAAATTCCACCCTGGTAACAATGTAGGTATCGGTGGAGACGACACACTGTTTGCCAAGATTGAAGGTACTGTAAGATTTGAAAGAAAAGACAAGACCAGAAAACAGGTAAGCGTTTACCCGGCTGCTAAAGAAGCATAAAATTTCGAGCCCCTAAGCATATTTAGGGGCTTTTTTCGTAGCAGGCGAGTTTCAACTGCTGATGAAACCGGAAAGGGAGGTTTTGAAATGTTTGTAGATAGAGCCAAAATTTTTATAAAATCAGGAAAAGGCGGAAACGGATGTGTTTCCTTCAGAAGGGAGCCTTTTGTACCTGAAGGCGGTCCCGACGGTGGTGACGGCGGAAAAGGCGGAGACGTCATCTTTCAGGCAGACAGAAATCTGCGGACATTGATGGATTTCCGCTATAAGAGAAAATATGAAGCCGAAAACGGTCAGGACGGCATGAAGAAAAAGAAATTCGGCAAGAACGGTCAGGATCTGATTATCCGAGTTCCCATGGGCACTGTGGTCATTGATGAGGAAAGCGGCCGAATTATGAAGGATCTGGTCGATGATGGAGACAGTTTTGTAGCCGCTAAAGGCGGTAAAGGCGGTAAAGGTAACACCAATTTTAAGAATTCCGTCCGTCAGGCACCGAATTTTGCCGAAGCAGGAGGCTTTGCCAAAGAAAGAACGATTATACTGGAAATGAAAATGATTGCTGACGTGGGACTTGTAGGGTTTCCAAATGTGGGGAAATCCAGTCTGCTTGCAACTGCTACCAGCGCTCAGCCGAAGATTGAGAACTATCATTTTACAACTATTACGCCGAATCTGGGTGTGGTGAAGCTTTATGACACCAGCTTTGTTATGGCAGATATCGCAGGGATCATTGAGGGCGCACACAAGGGTCTGGGACTGGGACTCAAGTTCCTTAAGCACATCGAGCGAACCAAGGTGCTGATCCATGTGGTTGACGTTTCAGGCAGTGAAGGACGGGATCCCGTTGAGGATTTTGACAAGATTAACAACGAGCTGGCTCAGTACAGCAGCAGAGTTGCAGAAAAGCCCATGCTGGTGGCAGCAAATAAGATGGACATGATCGAAGAAGATGATCCGCAGTATATCAGATTCAGGGAGTATGTGGAGAGTAAAGGATACCGCGTTTTCCCAATCTGTGCGCCAATCAATCTGGGAGTTCATGAACTGATGACTGCTGCTTTGGAAGAGCTTGAGAAGGCAGCCCTGAATCCGCAGCCTGAGGAAGAGTACGAATACTTTGACTTTGAAACCGACGACAAAGATCCGGACTTTAAAGAGGTTTATGCCTCAAAAGAAGGAACTGTCTATGTTCTCAGCGGCAGACAGCTCCAGAAGATATTTGATTCCACCAACTTCAATGACATGGGTTCTCTCCGTTATCTGTACAAGTATATTGAAAAGCGGGGCGGCATTGAGAAGCTGAAGGAACTGGGCCTTGAAGAAGGCGACACTATCAGAATCTTTGACTATGAGTTTGAGTACTGGGATGAAGACTAAATAGCATATTCTCTGCCTCTATGTAATACGATTAGATATAGGATTATATAGAGGTGATTTTATGAACAGAAAGAAACTGTACTGCCAGATTATGATCTGCATGCTGCTGATGACTGTGGCAGTTTGTGGTAAAACCATAGAAAATCCATACTTTGCCAGATATTATGAGAAAGCAAGAAGTGTTATAATGACTCAGCTCACCATGGAAGATGTCAGAACTGTAATGGCGCAGCTTCCTGATTTTCTCAGTAACGCACCATCCAAAGTGGTTTCTGCTGTGGCCAGAGCAAATTCTGATTCCCAGTATGGAGCACCCATCGACGAAAAATCCGATTCTGCTGTAAAGCAGGTTCATGCCGCAGCGGGTGGAATGGTGATTGCTTCAGGCAAGGATAAAGAACTGGGGCTTTTTATCAGAATCAAACATGAAAATGCCACAACGGTGTACGGTCATTTAAGCAATATCAATGTAATAGAGGATGAGCGGGTACAGAGGGGTGAGATTATCGGAAGCTATGATACAGAATGCGGCCAGGATTTTTTTTATGAATTGCAGAAAGATTTGTGATATACTAATAGCTGAAAGGCTGGTATAAAACTTATGACAAAGAGAATTACGGAAGAAACGTGTGAACTGCTTTATGAGCGCTATGGTACCCCGCCTCACGTGATCGCCCATTGTGCAGCGGTGAGTCATGTGGCGGAAACCATCGCAAGGCATCTTAACCACTGCGGTTTTCATATGGATCTGGCACTGGTAAAAGGAGCAGGCCTTGCTCATGATGTGGCAAGAGTTCAGGACAGGCACTGGGATGTAGGCGCAGAGATTCTGGAAAATCTGGGATACAGGGATGAGGCCGCCATCGTCAGAGTACACATGAACTTTGATTTTCACCCATTTGAAAAACTCAATGAGACAGATATGGTCTGCCTGGGAGATCGGCTGGTGAAAGAGGATCGATATGTGGGTCTTGATGAACGTATTGAGTATATTCTGGCCAAGGCTCCTGAAGATCCGGAAGTAAGGAAAAGGATTCTCAGGAAAAAGGCAGACACAAAAGTCCTGATGGAAAAGATTGAAGATACTATCGGACAGAGTATTGACAGTCTCTTTGTGTGAGATAGAAAAATGATTGACAGAAAGGTAACCAATGAATCTGAATACGAAACTGGAACACTTACTGAAGCAGGTGGAAAAACCTGCCAGATATATCGGAAATGAAGTGAACATTGTCTGCAAAAAACCTGAGGATGTAAAGGTGAGATTCGCCTTTGCCTTTCCGGATCTGTATGAAATCGGAATGTCCTATCTGGGACTGCAGATTCTGTATCATATTCTTAACCGGCAGGAACAGGTAGCCTGTGAGCGGGTTTTTGCCCCGGCGGCTGATATGGAAAAACTGATGAAGGAAGAGGGAGTACCTCTTTACACTCTGGAAAGCAAAACACCTGTCAGAGATATGGACTTTTTTGGGTTTACACTTCAGTATGAAATGTCTTTTACTACGATTCTGGACATGCTGGAGCTGGGCGGTATCCCTTTGCTGGCAAAGGAGAGAGGAGAGGAATATCCTTTTATTATTGCAGGAGGTCCCTGTGCTTATAATCCGGAACCGCTGGCTGATTTTATCGATATTTTTCTCATCGGAGACGGAGAGGAATGCCTTCCTCTGCTTATGAAAAAATATGCTGCGGCAAAGGAAAAAGGACTCTCAAAAAGAGAATTTCTGGAACAGATTGCAGGTGATACGGGAGTATATATTCCGTCTTTCTATGAACCTGTATACAACGAAGACGGCACAGTAAAGACTTACAGAAAGCTTTTCGCCGGGGCGCCTGAACGGGTGCAGCGCTGTATTGTAGAAGATCTTGAACAGGTGGAATTTCCTGCTGAGCCTATTGTGCCCCTGATGGAGACGGTACATGACAGGGCAGTGGTGGAGACTTTCCGAGGCTGCACCAGAGGCTGCCGTTTCTGTCAGGCAGGTATGATTTATCGTCCGGTTCGTGAGCGCTCAAAAGAAAAGATCACAGAGCTTGCTATGCAGCAACTTGCCAGCACAGGGCACGAGGAGCTTTCCCTGCTTTCTTTGTCCACTAGTGACTATTCCGCCTTTGAGCGGCTGGCGGTGGAGCTGATGAGAAAGTGCAAGGAGCAGAATGTATCTCTGTCTCTGCCGTCTCTGCGGCTTGACAGTTTTTCATTCCAGGTGCTGGAAGAGATTCAGGGCTACAAGAAGTCAGGGCTGACCTTTGCACCGGAAGCAGGCACCCAGAGGCTTCGTGACGTGATTAATAAAGGAATTACGGAAAAGGATATTTATGATGCCGTGGAACAGGCAATCGAACTTGGGTGGAAGCATATCAAGCTGTATTTCATGATCGGACTTCCGACGGAGACAGATGAAGATCTGGACGGCATTGCCGAAATTGCGGAAAATATTGTGAAACTGCACAGAAACTCAGGAAAGGGCGGACGTTTTACTGTTACGGTCAGCGTTTCAAATTTCGTTCCTAAGGCTCATACTCCGTTCCAGTGGGCACCGCAGAATACGACTGAGGAGTTTACCAGAAAACATAACTATCTGACAGCCAGACTGAAGATTAAAGGGGTCACCTTTAATTATCACGAAGACTCCGTCAGCTCTCTG
>CABSEO010000138.1 GCA_902476665.1 uncultured Emergencia sp. | reverse complement strand
ACCGGACGCTCTAGCCAACTAAGCTACACCGCCACAGGACTTTTTCAAATCACTGCAAGAAATATATTACCAAATCCACAAGAGAAAGTCAAGAACTTTTTTCAATTTTTTTCAACTTCCTCCTGAAGGAATCTGTATCAACTGTCCACCTTCTGCTTTTGTGGAGCAGCTTGAATAGATTACCATTTTCCAGCACATTTGTCAATAACTTTTTGAAAATAAATTCTCAAAAAGTTATCACTGCAAAACAGTCCGGACATCCGAACCGCATCATTGTCTATATTTTGTACAGTTCCCAGCGATACTGACCAATGATATATTTCAACTGATAAATCTTTTCTTCTCCGTCAAACACAGACTGACAGGTATAAATCAGAGAGTCTATTCCCGCCAGCCTGCTTTCCTCCACACAGCAGATTCTATCCACTGACACAGCTACCCTTTCTCCCGATTCCCGGTAAAATTTAAATTTATACGGCACCGGTTTCCGGTTGCCGCAAAAAGTAGCCAGCACATCTATGGGTTTCGCCACAATTTTCACTGCCTGTATCCTCCCATCATCATACAGTTCCCATCATTGACGCCCCCTTCCAGAGGCTTCATATCCGTATTCACGAAAGTGCCCCGGTAAATGGCAGTCTGTCCGAACCGCTCTCTAATCTGATCCACTGCCCTGTTCAGAGCCTCATCCTCTTCAGTCTGCTGCAGATCGAAGATGGAAAGCTGATACTGATCTCGTCTGACCAGTCCTGTCAGATAAACACTAATCTGACGGACAGGTTCTCCTCGCCAGCATTCTGCAAAAAGTCTCCGCAAATATTCATAAATCCTCGTAGTATCATCCAGACAGAAAGGCAACTGCATCTGATGGCTGTACCGTATAAATCCGGAAGTCTTTACAGCGATTCCGATAAGAGACGCTTTGCAGCCGTGACGCCGCAGTCTTCCCGTTACCCGATCGGTCAGCGCCAGAATATAATGCTCCGCCTCCTGTCTGTCAGTGACATCCCTGGGCAGAGTCATACCGTTGCTGAGTCCCTTCTGCATCACCTGATCATTGCAGACAACCCTGTCCCTGTCAATACCGTTGGCATATTCCCAGATGAGCTGCCCATGGCTTTTCAGAAGGCTTCGCAAAAGAATCGGATCACTCTTTGCCAGCTCACCGATAGTATTGATATTGATTTTTTTCAGCTTCTGTTCAGAAGATCTTCCCACCATGAACAGTTCCCGCACCGGCAGAGGCCAGAGCTTTTCCTCAAGCTCCCGGTGTTCAAGGAGGGTATGCACCATGTCAGGCTTTTGCAGTTCTCCGGCCATCTTAGCCAGCAGCTTATTCCCTCCTACACCTATATTTACAGTAAACCCCAGTTCGTCCTTGATTCTCTCCTTCAAACGATAAGCAGATTTCTGCGGACTTTTACACCATGCCTCGCCGCCTGCAAGATCCACAAAACATTCATCGATGCTGAATCTCTGTACAAAGGGAGAATACTGCAGAAGAATCTGATACATGGCCTCACTGCAGGACAGATACAAATCATAGTCCGGCGGAAAAACCAGAATCTGGGGGCATTTCTGTCCGGCCTCAAACAGACTGTCTCCTGTCCGGATGCCGCACTGTTTTGCAGGAATGGACCTAGCCAGAATAATCCCGTGGCGGTTTTTGGGATCTCCCGCAATCACAGAAGGAACGCAGCGGATGTCCTGAGAATATCCCTTTTCTAGAAGAGATACCGCTGTCCAGCTTAAATAGGCTGAATTAGCGTCCACATGCAGCACTGTCATCAGATTCACCTCCTAAGATAAAGAACATACGTTCTTTATCTTAGTATAGCATCTGCATCACCAGATTTCAACAAGAAAAAAATGGACATTTCTGTTTTTCTCAGCCCAGCTTTACAGAAACCGGATGTCCTGTTTCAAGGCTGTCAGAGGTCACATGACAGTCACAGGCAAGTACATGGACTCCGGCGGCAGCCGCCTTTCTCAGTGCATCACCGAAAGCTCTATGAGTCTTGTCGTTAGGCTCAAAACAAACGATACCCTCCATCTGAATCACAAAGAGCACATAGCCACAGTATCCCTTGCTGACAGCCTCCATAAGCTCCAGTACATGTTTTACACCTCGTTCTGTAGGCGCATCAGGAAATCTGGCAATACCATCTTCTTCCAGAGTTACTCCCTTTACCTCCAGCCAGCCTTTTCTGCCTGCAACATCTTCTACATAAAAGTCAAATCTGGAACTGCCGAAGGTCTTTTCTCGCTGTACCAGCGTCAGTTTATCCATGCCCGGAAGTTTCAGACGACCTGACAGAAGCGCCTCTTCGCAAACCTTGTTAGGAGCCTGAGAATCCATGTTGACCAGCTTTTCTCCTTTCTTTACGCTGATCAGAGAATAACGAAGTTTTCGGCTGCCCATCCTCCCCTAAAAGTCTCCCAGCCATACCTCGGCACCCGGCAGCAGAAGTTCCCTGCATCGTCCTGTATTTTTCACATGAGCACGCACCGCTGTACCATCTGACGGCTCTGTGCGCACCTCTGCGATAAATCTGTTAGGCCTTGCGATAAAACGGCCTTTACACATATTTTCATATTTCATGGATTGTATTTTATCAAATTTTTATATATAATAGAAGAGATTTTGATAAAGAAACAGTAAAGGGGAGATTTTATGAGAGCACCTGATCCGGTCGCTTTTACTTTATTTGGGATAGATGTCATGTGGTATGGACTTCTGATTGGTCTCGGCTTTGTTCTGGCAATTCTCATCTGTTACAGAAGAGCGCCGCGCCATGGCATCGAAAGCGAACACATTTTAGATTTTGCGGTCTGGCTGATTCCGTTTTCTGTTATCGGAGCCAGAGCTTACTATGTTATCTTCAGCTGGGAAAATTATGCAGGAGATCTGGGAAAAATTCTCAACATCAGGGGCGGAGGCCTTGCCATTCACGGCGGCATCATCGCAGGCGTCATTGTAGGTATCTTTATCTGCAGACACTACAAAATAAAGTATCTGGAACTTGCCGATCTGGCATTTCCGGCCGTGGCTCTGGCCCAGGCCATCGGCAGATGGGGCAATTTTTTCAACTCAGAAGCCCATGGCGGCCCTACAGACCTTCCCTGGGCAATCTGGGCAGACGGACAGTATGTACATCCAACTTTTCTGTACGAATCCATCTGGTGCCTGTTCCTGTTCCTGTTTCTGAGCCGGCTGGATCGCCACAGAGCCTTTCCCGGCCAGATTGCCTGTCTTTACGGCATGCTGTATTCTGTGGAAAGAGGTCTTGTGGAGCAGCTGCGCACTGACAGCCTGATGATCGGACCTTTCAAACAGGCACAGGTTCTAAGTTTCTGTGTCTTCGTGTTCTGTCTTGCGGCATATATAATTCTCAGAAAAAAAGAAAAAGAAAGAAAGAGGAGTTTATCAATATGAAATTAGGTATCGTAGGCCTTCCTAACGTAGGAAAAAGCACACTGTTCAATGCCATTACCAAAGCCGGTGCAGAAGCGGCCAACTATCCTTTCTGCACCATTGAACCCAATGTGGGTGTGGTAACTGTTCCTGATGAACGAATTACCAGACTTCACGAAATTTATAATTCCAGGAAAACAATTTATACCACCATCGAATTCTGCGATATCGCAGGTCTGGTAAAGGGCGCTTCTAAGGGAGAAGGTCTGGGCAATAAATTCCTTGGTCATATTCGGGAAGTTGCTGCTATTGTTCATGTTGTAAGATGCTTTGAAAATGACAATATCGTTCATGTAGACGGGAAAATCGATCCTCTGTCCGATATTGAGACCATCAACACTGAACTGATTCTTTCCGACATGGAAGTACTTGAACGAAGAATCAGCAGGACTGCCAAAAATCTGAAAGGGGACAAGTCTCTGCAGAAAGAGCTGGATCTGCTGAAAAGAGTTAATGATTTTCTGGCTGAAGGTAAATCAGCCAGAGCCATGGATCTGACCGAAGAAGAGGCAGATTTTGTAAAGACACTGGACCTGCTGTCCTACAAGCCGATCATCTATGTCGCCAATGTATCTGAAGAAGATGCGGCAGACGGTTCAGACAATGAACATGTACAGGCAGTGCGCGAATTTGCAGCCACCGAAGATGCGGAAGTGGTTGTCATCTGTGCAGAGATTGAGCAGGAAATATCCGAGCTGGAAGATGAGGAAAAATCCATGTTTCTGGAAGAACTGGGTATCAGTGAATCAGGCCTTGACAAACTGATTAAAGCATCCTATCACCTTCTGAATCTGATCTCCTTCCTGACGGCGGGAGAAGATGAATGCCGCGCCTGGACCATCAGAAAAGGCACCAAAGCACCACAGGCTGCAGGAAAAATTCATTCTGACTTTGAAAGAGGCTTTATCCGTGCCGAAACCATCGCATATGACAAATTCATCGAATGCGGCGGAAATATGGCTACAGCCAAAGAAAAAGGGCTGCTCCGTTCTGAAGGAAAAGAATATGTTGTAAAAGACGGTGACATCATCACCTTCCTGTTCAACGTATAAATTCATAAAAAACGGTTTAGGTATCAGTTTTATGGGATTAAATGACACTGCATGGGAAAAATTATTTGACAAATATCACATTCTTGAAGAATCCGGCGCAACGGGCAGTTTTTCATATCGGCTTCCCAGATCAAAGAATTCCGTGAGCCTCGGCTGATGACCAAGTTCGATCACATGGCCAATCTGCCCCATCTTTTTGCAGAAAACAGTCTGGCAATACTTCCTGTCAGCGGCAATAGCTACGCTATTTCCCACTTTAAGGCCTATCACAGCTTCGAAGAAACACAGGCGCAAACCGCCAGAGTTTCTCTTCCGGCACATATACAAAGCTTTGCAGGAAATAATATTGCCAGCGAATCCATCGCTTTAAACAGCGCTGTAGCTTCAGGCATCATGGAGGATTTTCTAGAAGATGAAGGTCTTGTTGCCACCGTCTCCGGAAAAATGGGCTCCGGCTCCTTTGACTTTCAGATCGATCATGCGACAGACGGTGATCCTCTCTGCTGCAGTGTCAGCAATTCACGCATCGAAATTGACGCCGCCTATGAAGGCATCCGATATTTATCCCTGTTTGAAGCCAAACGGGATCTGGCAGACGATTTCCTGGTAAGACAGCTTTACTATCCTTTTCGTCTCTGGAGAGAAAAGGTAACCAAGCCTGTCAAGTCTATATTTCTAATCTTTTCAAACGGTGTCTTCTATCTGTATGAATACCGTTTTGAAGATCCGCACAACTATAGTTCTCTGCAGCTGATCAAACAGAAAAACTATATTATTTCCACGGAGATTTCCCGTTCCGATATCGAAAATCTGCTAATGACTGTGGCTCAGACGGAAGAACCCCCAATTTCCTTTCCCCAGGCCAACAGTATGTCCCGTATCGTCAATCTGATGGAACTGCTCTGTGAAAATGCCATGACAAAACAAGACATCACCGGTGAATATGCTTTTGACGAACGTCAGACCAGTTATTATACTGATGCGGGGCGGTATCTGGAACTGATCGAAAAGCTTCGTGGAGAAAATAACAGTATTATCTTCAGACTTTCCCCTCTCGGGAAACACATCATGGCGCTGGATTACAGAGAAAGGCAGCTTGCCATCGCCGCCCAGATCCTAAAACACAGGGCTTTCAGCCAGACTTTGGGACTCTGCCTTCAGAGCGGTCAGATGCCCGATACAAAAACTGTAGTGCAGATTATGAAAGAGTCCGGACTCTATCAGGTAGAAGCAGAAAGTACCTATCAGCGGCGCTCTTCTACTGTCACAGGATGGATAAACTGGATATTGAATCTGATAGAAGAATAAGTTTCTGTTTAAAAAGGAGCACTGTGCTGAACAGTGCTCCTTTTTACATATTTAAAACTCTGCTCTTTTATCCTTCCAGCAGCTCTCTGATAGCTGCATCCAGAATTTTCGGCGTTCTCTCATACAGATCTTCCTTATGG
>CABSEO010000137.1 GCA_902476665.1 uncultured Emergencia sp. | reverse complement strand
TGGTATAACACAGATCCGTATAATAATAGTGAAGATACGGAATCCTCTTTTCCTCACTTTTACGGCATCCATATTTTCCGATATCATGACCTGCTGCAGCGCCGGAAACCAGTCCCAGATCAATGGGAACCCCTGCTTCCTCAAGCTGTCTGGCTACATACATTGCCACGTAATGTACGCCGCTGATATGCCCCAGCGTATTAAATGGTGTAATGTCAATGCCGATTCGCATAAATTCATATACATACTTCTGCTTATGCATTCTGTGAAAGGTAATGTACTCAGTTGTAAAACCTTTGTCATAAATCTCACTGTCAGACAGCAGTGTCATAGTCTTGGTTGGATCAAAGGGCAGATACTTATCCTCAAAGGTATAGATTCCTCTAAGAATCTGCAGAAGCCATGCCCTTCCCTGTCGAAAGTCTTCGCAGTCCTTTGGCTGACCCATTTCTGGAAACAACAGGAACAGAAGATACCGGTAGCAGTGATTCAGCCATCCATTCTCTGGTATTTCCCGAAGCTGCGGCAGATATCCGGAACATACTTCCAGAACTCGCCTGCTGTCACTTCTGCCATCAGCACCGGTAACGTCAGTTAAATCTGCTGCCAGCTGTCTCCATTTTTCTTCAGATAAAAGTGCCGACATTTCCCTCCTGCTCATGGCTGTCTCTTTTAAAAAGCCCTTGTCACTGAGTGCCACACATAATTCTTTATAAAGTAATTCTTCTCTCATCATATTATAACCCGTATTTTATTTTCTTTCTTGCAAATGTCGTCTGAGGCAGCCCCAGAAGTTCTGCTGCTTTTCTCGTGGTTCCTTCCTTCTTCAGGGCATATTCAATAATCTGTTTTTCCTGCTGTTCCATCAGGCTGTGAAAATCCAGTCGATCATTCTTTTCAAAGGTTTTACGTACTTTAATCATCATATCTCCGTATGCAGATTCTCCCAGAATCTCCTCTACATCCTCACCGGTAATGACAATTCCCCGGCTGCTGATAATCAGCCGGTGCACTACATTCTCCAGTTCCCGCACATTTCCCGGCCATCGATAACTGCAAAGCTTTTCCAGTGCTTCCGGTGACAATTCTTTATTTATCTTGTATTTTCTGGTCCAGTTCTTCGTAAAAGCTTCTGCCAGACACAGAATATCTTCTCTCCGTTCTCTGAGAGGCGGTACATCAATAGTACAGATATTGAGGCGATAATAAAGATCTTCTCTGAATTTTCCTTCCTCAACCAGCTGTTTTAACGGCACATTATTGGCTACAATTACGCGGACATCGACGGAGATCTGTTTTGTGCCTCCCACACGGAAAAACTGATTTTCCTGCAATACCCGCAAAAGCTTTGACTGCATACTCATTGGCAGTGTTCCAATCTCGTCCAGAAACAGAATTCCATTGTCCGCCAGCTCAAAATAACCCGGTTTTCCTGCTGCCTGAGCACCGGTAAAGGCCCCTGCCTCATAGCCGAAAAACTCGGACTCTGCCAGGCTTTCAGCAATGGTCGCACAGTTAATCTTAATGCATGGTTTTCCCCGCCTATCACTGTTCTTGTGAAGAAGGGATAGAACTTTTTCTTTGCCGACTCCTGTTTCACCTTGAATAATCACATTGCAGTCATATTTGGCAACATTGAGAACCTCTTCCACCATGCTGGCTGTTACCTGACTCTGATAAACAAAATCTTCTTCCAGATCTGATCGGAAACTCGGCATGGAACGTGTCCGTGCAACAGCAGGAAAGCTTTCATTACGCCGGCTTTGATATAGCTGATCAATCGCGTCCAGATTATGGCGGATCTTTCTGACAATACGTATGGTAAATTCCGGATAATCCTTGATATACTGATCAAAAGCATACATCGTCACAATCTTTCCCATGGACTCCGCCACCAGCTGCGCCGAAGAATAATGGTTTTCCACCGAGGTAAAGTACAGATCACCAAAAGGAACAACCAGCATCACAGCCAGCGTTTCTGCACCAAAGACATCCTCAGCCACAATCACCTGTTCTGCCCGGACAAGCTCCGGTTCCTGCACAGCAAGCTGCTCGTAGGCCTGCACTGGTTCCGTCAGATTTACAAAATATACCTGACTGACCACCGGAGCCATCAGTGTCTTCAGTTCTTCTTCCGTAATCGTCTTTCTGCTGTCTCGATCCATTACAGCTATAATATTCTTCTGTGGACCAATTGCCTCAGATACAGCAGCCGCATATGCCAAAGTGGCGTATGCCGTTCTTCCTATGATGACAATCTTCTCATTTTCATGTTCTGTTGCAATATGATAAGCACCGAACAGACTTCCCGCCTCATCAATCGCAGCCAGAGTATATCTGGGATTCAGGTCATCATCCATGGAAAATACAGGTGAAGCTTCAAATAAAATCGCATAGCCGCTGCAGACGATCTGGCCATAGTTAAAATCAATCTCCTGAATCTCTTCTATATAGATTGGAATAGAACTGAGTGAAGAAATGCAGTAAATTCTCTGTCCTGTGCTGACTCCTGTTTCTGATTTCAAATCCGGCGCCAGTTCTTCAATCGTACCGATGAGTACACCTCCCGAACCTGTAAAAGGGTTGTGAAGCTTCCCTCTCTTTTCAATCAGCTCAAAAATTCTTGCTCTGATTTTTCTCTCATCATACCCGCAGCTGCTGCTGATTTGCTGAAAATTATCCCACTCCAGATGGATTCGCTCAAGACTCACTCTTGCCTCACGGCTTTGAAGCTCTCTACTGTTGTCGACTTTCCATGCTGTAGCAGGCGTCACACCTTTAGGTTCCAGTACACGGTCAAGCCCATAATATCTGTCCATTTTCAAAATCTCCCAAAACTTATCATCCTTAGATACCAATGATAAACACATTTTATTCTTTTAAAGTGACAGTGTCAATATAACCCCTGGATTTTGACCCATTTTCGGTGGTGTTTTTTTTGCATTTTCTCATTTTCGGTTCATTTCATGCACGAATCACACTTTTCTGTCATTTCTTCATTTCCTTTTATCTACTGTAATTACAGCTGTTTCAGAGGTTGTTAAATTTTTTTCAATTTTGGCACGTACCTTGCTTTATCTATACCTGACTTTATTATATCTAAGTACTTATACAAAACAAAAGGAGAACCAACTATGAACACACTAAAAGCAATTGTAAAGTTCATACCAATTGTTGTTCTGGCAGGCCTGATGATGGCCGGTCAGGATGCGCTTCTTGCCGCTCCGATAGCTGCCATAGCCGCCGTTATCGTCGCAAGAATCACAGAAAAAATTACATTTAAAGAATGTATGGATGCATCCATGGACAGTGTAAAGAATATCCTGGTAGCATTATTTATTCTGATGTTTGCCTATGCCATGGCCAGTGCATTTATGTCGACAGGTGTAGGCGCCTCTGTTGTAAATATCGCCCTGTCTCTGGGCGTTACAGCAAGAACTGTAGCTGTAGTCGGTCTTTGCGTAACCGGCGTGCTGTCTGTTGCAACAGGTACCTCCTGGGGAACCTTTGCAGCCTGTGCACCGATTTTCATGTGGCTGGTTCACATTGTTGACCCTAACTGCATTGATACCGGAAGCCTTCTGCTGACTACCTGCGCCATCGCAGGAGGTGCATGCTTCGGTGATAATATCGGTCTGATCAGTGATACTACGATTGTATCCTCCGGTATTCAGGGAGTAGAAGTTGTGGACAGAATCAGAACACAGGGCGTATGGTCTGTATCCTGTCTGATTCTTGCAGCCATCATTTTCTTCATCGCAGGCACTGTAATGGGCCTGCCTAATGAAGCTGTTTCCGCAACAGGCGTTCTTGACTCCGTTCCGCAGAAAGCTTTAGACTATCTGGCTCAGGAAAGACCTGAGGCCATCGACCTTCTGAATCAGGTACAGAACGGTGTAGCACTCTACATGATTATTCCGCTGATTCTGGTTATCGGCCTTGCCATCGCAGGCGTAAACACCTTTGCCTGCATCGGTTCCGGCATCGTCTCCGCTTACGTTCTGGGGCTGTTTGCAGGAACCACTTCTCTGTATCCTATCCTGTCTTCTGCAGATAATGTTGAAACTGGTCTGCAGGCATATCTGAACATGTGTATGGCCGGATTTGCCGATGCAGGTTCCTGGGTAGTTGTTATGATGATGTGGGTTGCTGCGTTCGGCGGTATCATGGGTAAGATGAAAGCCTTTGATCCACTTGCAAAACTGGTGGTAAGACTTTCCGGAAGAGTCAGAACACTCATGGGCTGGAACGGCGTTCTTTGCCTTGCAGGAAATGCCATCCTGTCAGATGAAATGGCACAGATTGTAACAGTAGGTCCAATCATTAAAGAAATTACTGAAGAAAATGTTGAAGCCGAAACTGAAGAGGATATGTACAAGCTGAAACTGAGAAACGCAACCTTCGGTGACGCCATGGGTGTATTCGGCTCCCAGCTGATCCCTTGGCACGTATATCTCGGCTTCTATGTAGGTATCGCTGTCAATGTATATCCGCTTTATGAGTTCAGCAACATGGACTTTATCAAGTTCAACTTTATGGCAATGGTAGCTGTTGCATCTATGCTGTTCCTGACCTTCACAGGGCTGGACAGATTCGTTCCGCTGTTCGGACTGCCAAGAGAACCAAAAGTAAGACTGAAGAAGAACATCAGAAAAGACAGTGCCGCTTAAGTGCGGAAGTCCTTTCTGCAATCTGAATTATACAAAAGGGAAGTGCCGCCTCATCATTTAAATGATGGATCGGCACTTCTTTTAATTTCAGGACGCGTTTCAATTAAAAATACAGTCAGCTGCAAGCTCAGTCCGGTTTTACCTGCAGATATACTTTCACACTATATTCAGTTCCCGCAGTAAAAGCCGAAGCCAGACATAAGAGTCTACACCTTCAATTCCGGCAATAACAAAATGACGGAGCCCTTCGCTGGGTTTTTCCGTCATTTCCACTTATGAAAACATACCTTTCTTTTTTCTACCGAAATCAGGGAGCCGTTCTGTTATTCTGCTTCCTGCTGATCCGCCATCCTTTCCTCCACACTCATGTGTTGTCCGGTAATGGAGAATTCAACCCATTCTGCCACATTGACAGCATGATCTCCAATTCGTTCCAGATATTTGGCGATCATGAGAAGATCCAGCGAAAACTCAGCTTTAACTTCTTCCTTGCGGATCAAATCAATGATTTCCTGTTTTACTTCTTCAAAATGTGCATCTACCACATCATCTTCTGCCATCACCTTATGCGCCAGCGCCAGATCTCTGTTTACAAAAGACTTGATGGCATCAGTCACCATGTCGGAAGCTGCATGAGCCATGGTTTTCAGATGAGTATGATCTTTCGCCTTGTCGCCTTCAATAAAGCCGGCAATCTCTGCAATGTCAGATGCCTGATCTCCAATTCGCTCCATATCAGAAATCATCTTCAAAGCAGATGAAATAGTTCTTAAATCTCTTGCCACAGGCTGCTGCTGCAGGAGAAGTTTAAAACACATATTCTCGATTTCCCGCTCTTTTTCATCAATCTCACTGTCTGTCTCAAAAACCAGCTTGAGAAGCTCGTCATTATCCTCCATCAGTCCTTTGATAGCATTGGAAATGGCAAGTTCACACAGACTTCCCATCTTGATCAGTTCAACATTCAGCAGCGCCAGCTGCTCGTCGAATTTGTTTCTCATCAGCCAAACCTCCCTGTAATGTAATCCTCTGTTTTCTTGTTAGACGGTACAGTAAAGAGTTTTTCCGTCTTATCATACTCAATGACCTCACCCAACAGGAAAAAGGCTGTGTTATCCGACACACGCAGCGCCTGCTGCATATTGTGTGTTACCATGATGATGGTATATTTCTCTTTCAGTTCCAGAGCAAGATCTTCGATCTTTGAAGTGGAGATCGGATCCAGTGCGCTGGTTGGCTCATCCATGAGCAATACTTCCGGGTTCACTGCCAGTGCCCTTGCAATACACAGTCGCTGCTGCTGACCTCC
>CABSEO010000136.1 GCA_902476665.1 uncultured Emergencia sp. | reverse complement strand
CCAGACGATGAAGAATTTGATTTCGGCGCAGATTTTCGCAAAAAAATGAAAAAAGTGCTGAAACAAAGGCGTCGTCTGGCCGCTGTACGCCTTGAAATATCCAATTCGATCAGTAAGGAGTTTACGGGTTATCTCACGGAAAAAATCGGACTTTCCACGGAACAGGTTTACATAACTAAATTACCTTTTACGATGGGATATGCCTTTGGGCTGATCCATCAGCTCCCTCAAGATAAAGCAAGTGCATTGTCTTATAGTCGCTTTGATCCTCAGGAAAACCCGCAGCTGAAACGCAATCTGAAAATGATTACACAGGTGCAGCAGAAAGATGTACTTCTTTCTTATCCTTATGAATCTATGGAGCCGTTTTTGCGTCTCTTGAAAGAGGCCTCACAGGATCCTGCTGTGATATCTGTTAAAATTACGATTTACAGACTGGCAAGCCAGGCTAAACTTGTGGAATATCTATGTCAGGCAGCGGAAAATGGAAAAGATGTTACCGTAATCATTGAGTTGAGAGCCAGATTTGATGAACAGAATAATATTGACTGGTCTGAACATCTGGAAGATGCAGGATGCACAGTAATCTACGGCGTTGAGGATTATAAAATACATTCAAAGATCTGTCTGATAACCATGCGTGACAAAGGCGGAATTCATTATATCACACAGATAGGAACAGGCAATTATAACGAAAAAACTGCAAAGCAGTATACAGATTTATCACTGATTACAACTGATCCGGAAATCGGAAGCGATGCCGCTGAGTTTTTCAAAAATATGGCCATCAGCAATCTTCATGGAGTCTATCACAGGCTTCTGGTATCTCCAAATTCACTGAAATCTGCCGTGATTGATCTGATCAACGGTGAAATTATCTTGAAACTGAATTCTATTACAGATTTAGATATTATAGAAAAACTGAAAGAAGCCTCCTGTGCAGGTGTTGAGATAAAAATGATAGTCAGAGGAATCTGCTGTATTTTGCCGGGGATAGAAGACAAAACCGAAAATATTCATATTAAGAGTATTGTAGGAAGATTCCTCGAGCATTCCCGTATTTACTGTTTCGGAAGAGGAGGTGAGGAAAAAATCTATATTTCCTCTGCTGATTTCATGACGAGAAATACGCAGCGGCGTGTAGAAGTTGCCTGTCCGGTGTCTGATCCGGAATGCAGACAGAAAATCCGGGAAATACTGGATGCATGTCTTGCCGATAATATTAAAGGAAGAATTCTCCGGCCTGATGCGCAATATGTTGAACCGGAACAAAATGAATGGGATAAAAAAATAGACTGCCAGCAGCTTCTGATGACAAAAGCCGCAGAAGCTGCCTGCAGTACTGAGATTGAAACAAAGAAACCGTCTCTGTTTCAGAGACTATTTAAATTTTCTGCTTCGTGACTGATCCATATGTATTCTCATAGCCAGAGCACCGCCTTCCACATCACCGGCCTGAAAAGCCTCGTAAATTGCTCTATGCTCATCCAGAACAGTAGTCAGATAATCCGGAGCATAATAATTGGATGGATTGCAGAATTTCAGATACACCTGATAAGAAGAAAGTATCTGTTTCAACATACGGTTATGAGTCGCATTATAGATGATTTGATGAAATGCTGTATTAATATTCAGCATCTTGTTGATATCATTTTTCATGGTGTAGAATTCCATGAATTCAAATGTTTCTTCAAGCTCGCTGCGCTCTTCATCAGTGATTCTTTCGATAGCCCATCTGACAGCCTGGATTTCATAAGCTTTTCTAAGCTCATACATATCCTCGATATCCTGTTTAGAAAGACCGATGACAAAAGCGCCGCGGTTTGGGATATTTTCAATGAGACCGTCAGTTTCCAGCTGACGCAGAGCTTCTCTCACAGGAGTTCTGCTCACCTTGTATTCGTTGCAGATTTTCTGCTCGGTCAGTTTTTCACCTGCTCGAAGTTTACCAGTAAGAATGTCTTCCTGCAATTCAGTATACAGGTTGGTGGACAGTGGCTGGCTGCCGGTCTTTCCATCTTCCAGGTATTGAATAATAGACATACATTTCCTCCTAATTTCAAACCGTATTCAATTATAGGCGGGCTGATATCTTTTGTCAAGATTGATGAGGTTGTCAAAACTTATTTTTTTTTGTATAATTCTTTGTATGAAAAACGAAACTGTAAAAAAGATTTTGGACATTCTGGAGGAGACCTATCCGGATGCGGAATGTGCGCTTCATCATCAGAATGTATTTCAGCTTATTGTAGCTGTGGCTTTGTCGGCACAGACCACAGATAAAAGTGTTAATCAGGTGACGCCGGCTCTTTTTGAAGCATATCCTGATGCTTTTTCTTTATCAAAAGCCGATCCCGAGGAGGTCAGTCAATATATCAGGCGAATCGGCATGTATAAGACAAAGTCAAAAAATATTGTAAATATGGCTAAAGTTCTGGTCGAAAAGTATGACGGACAGGTTCCTTGTGATTACGACAGGCTGACTGAACTTCCGGGTGTCGGACGTAAGACTGCTAATGTAGTACTGTCTGTTGGATTCGGACAGCAGCGTATTGCAGTAGATACTCATGTCTTTCGGGTTGCAAACAGGATCGGATTTGTCAGTGCCAAGGACGTATTGAAGACAGAACTGGGACTGATGGAAGTCATTCCGGAAAATCGCTGGTCCAGAACACATCATTCACTGATTTTCCATGGACGAAACTGCTGTTATGCAAGGAAACCTGACTGTGAAAACTGTACCATTCGAATGTATTGTGAAAAGCACTTGTAGTTGAGTGAGCACACCGTAAAAAAGGAGCCATCGTGACTGAATGGCTCCTTTCTGTTCAATAACAGCTAGATTGCCGTTATCTTCCGCTACCTTCTTGGCTGAGGTCTTCTTGGCGGTTCACATGAGTGATGTGACTGACAAGGTTCACAGCATTCGCAAGGTTCACATGACTGGCTATGTCCGCAAGATTCATGCTGATCTTCGCATTGATCTTCTCTGCAGTTCTTTGTGTCACATTCCTTAATAGTGTTTGGAAAAAGACTAGGGAAGGTAGTGCAGACAGAATTCTGCTGAAGTGGCGCGTCTACATAACCGGTTGAAAGAACACACAGCTGAACGGGCACAACAATTTTCTTTTCGCAGGTCAGACAGATCGCAACAATCAGGTTGCCGGAAATTTCTCCATTACACCCTACATTCAAATCCCTGCCACAGTTATTGGTGGCTAGTCTGGCCTCACAGGCAGAATTGCAGAATTCTGTGAAACGCGGCAGAAATGCAGTATCGATTGTAGATGGCATACAGATTTCAAAGAAGTTTGTCAGAACCATCGGCTGTTCTCTGGATGCAATGCATACTTCTGTGCAGGTTGTAAAGCAGATTTCACATCCACAGTTGTCACAAAGGAGCAGATCCAGTTCTATGAGAACATTACCGTGGATAGACACACACTGTGTACCGAATACCGGTGTTCCCATACATTTTTCATCGCAGTCGGAAGTATCCGCATACATAATCCGTTCGGAATATGTACCGTCAGCGCCAACTACATTCAGATAGTTTCCGTGACAGTCTTTCAGAAATGATGCACCGGAGATGCTGGTGTCGACTTCCAATGTCAGATTTCTGGAATCATCAATATTATCGGGATTGAAAAACCGTTTACATCTGATATCTATGACTCTTTTGATCCTGTAGCCGGGCGGAATGCACGGACAGAATTCCTGCTCATTAAAGGTCTTCATTCCCTGAAGATTGAATTTTACAGCATCAAAAACCTGCTGCACATAAATCGGCGCAGTAACGATGCTGCTCATATCTCCGTCGAACTCACATAGATTGCCGGAATTACAGCAATTCTGATAGAGGTCCGGTGTTACTTTTGAACCGAAGCAACTCATAAATTTACCTCCTTGTAGGTTAGATAATCTTTCTTGAATAAGTATATGATTCAGCCCCGTTTTGTGTTACAATTAAAAATCATGGGTAAAGTAGAATTCATATTTCAGTCTATGTACAAAATTATCAAATGGTTCATTAAAGGAGCATAAATCATTCTATGAAGCAAAATGAAAAAGATCTTTTGGAAAAAGGCGCATCAGAACAAGAAATTTCAGACAAACCGAATAGGGTCGGGATTGGTCTTGCAGTTTTTCTTGCAGTGATATTTATTTTTGCAGGTATCATACTGGTGACAGGAGTTCTGGGTTCAGTCCTTGGAAGGACCGCTGAGAACATTGCTCTCGGTGCTGTCGCAATTATATTAGTGATTCTGCTAATCAAGTCAAAAAGGAGTTAAAATATATGGTGATTACAAAACAGTTAGATTCTAAAATCAGAATTGTCATGGAAGAAATTCCATATGTGCAGTCGGTAGCCATCGGTATCTGGGTCAGAGCAGGAGCCGTTGATGAGGAACCGAAATATGCGGGAATTTCACATTTTATTGAACATATGATGTTCAAAGGCACGGAAACCAGATCTGCCAAAAAAATCGCCGGTGATATTGACAGGATAGGAGGACAGATCAACGCTTTCACAGGTAAAGAAGCAACCTGCTATTATGTTAAGGCAATTTACAGCAATTACAAACAGGCAGCTGATGTTCTGGTTGACATGCTGTCGTCTTCTCTTTTTGACAGGGAAGAGATGAATAAGGAACGCCAGGTGATTTGTGAAGAAATCAAAATGACAAAGGATGCACCTGACGAACTGGCTCATGACACGATTACTTCTATCATTTTCAAAGGAAGCTCACTGGGTAAATCTATCATTGGGACACCGACCAGTCTGAAGAAAATCACTCACAAGGTCATGAAAGAATATTTTGATGAAGAATATACAAGAGATAATATCGTTATTTCTGTAGCAGGAAACTTTGATCCTGATGATCTGTGCAATTATTTCAGTGACAAGTTTCTTGGCCTTCGCGAAAAAAAGGACGTGAAAAAGGCTGTAAATGCTGTTTATCAACCTTCTTATAAAGTTATTACAAAAGACATCGAGCAGTCTCATATCTGTCTTGCTGCAAAGGGACTGGCTCTTAATGACGACAGATACTATGCCTTTTCCATACTGAACAACATTATGGGTGGAAGCATGAGTTCAAGATTGTTTCAGAATATCAGAGAACAGAAAGGACTGGCTTATTCAGTATACTCCATGGCAGGCTATTTTAAAGATGATGGTTATTTCAACATTTATGCCGGTGTCAGTCATGATAAGATCAGGGATGCAATCCTTGGCATCAGAAGCGAGCTAAAAAGTCTTGCAGCAGCAGGAGTTACGGAAGAAGAACTGGAATCTTCCAGAGAACAGCTGAAAGCCGCATACATCTTTGGGCAGGAAAATGTATCCGGAAGAATGTTTAAAAATGGAAAAAATGTGATTCTGAATAATCCGATTCTGACAGCAGAGGAAGTTATTTCCGGGTTTGACAATGTTACTTTGGATGACATTGATCAGGTAAAGTCACTTATCTGTGATTTTTCAGCTTATTCTGCCGTAGCAGTCACCAGAAATAAGCTGGATCTGAAGAGAATTATGAAAGACAATTAAAGGTAAATGCCATGAAAGTAAGAATTATCAGCAAAAGCGGTATTCTACCGCGGTACGAAACCGCCGGCTCTGCAGGCTTTGATCTTCCTGCACATCTGCAGGAACCGGTTACTCTCGCACCAGGAGAAAGAAAACTGATTCCCACAGGAATTTTTATTGAGCTGCCTGAAGGATATGAGGCACAGGTCAGAGCAAGAAGTGGCCTTGCCATCAAGCACGGACTGGGTCTTGTCAATGGAATCGGAACCATTGACAGTGATTATCGGGGAGAATTAAAGGTTCCCATGATTAATTGGGGACAAGAACCATTTACCATTACAGATGGTCTGCGGATTGCTCAGGTTGTCATCTTGCGATTTGAACAGGCGGAACTGGAGCTGGCGGAAAGCCTTTCTGATACAGAAAGAGGAGAAGGCGGCTTTGGACACACAGGAGTATAAA
>CABSEO010000135.1 GCA_902476665.1 uncultured Emergencia sp. | reverse complement strand
TTTCAGTCCGTATTTTGCGGCGACCGCTCCGGTTAAACGACCATGATTGGTTTGTGCACCGCCTACAGTCAGCAGCATGGTAGCACCCTGATCCAGTGCATCTTTTACCAGATATTCCAGTTTACGCAGTTTGTTGCCGCCTGTTCCGAAATTAGTCAGATCGTCTCTTTTCAGATAAAGATCAATGCCGAGATCCGCAGAGATATTAGTCAAGTGGGTAAGCGGTGTCGGCGTGTTGAGAAAGTGGATTTTTTCCCGTCCCAAAGTCATAATGTTTCCTCCTGTTAAATTTTCTGAGAACAGCTTATTTTCTGTTTTTAGTATAGCACAGATGACAGAGGGAAAAAAGCTAAAGTTGGCTTTTGTAATTTGAATATCTTTGGGCTCAGGATACATTGACCGACGGGTTTTTTTGATGTAAACTATACTCTGATGTAAAGTTTATAATGACAGTTCAGAATTGGAGCACAAAGTAATGAAAAAGATTTTGCTGGTTATCGATATGCAGAAGGACTTCGTGACAGGAGCCCTTGCCAATAAAGAGGCACAGAAAATTATCGGAAATATTCAAAAGAAAATCGGAGAATATAAAAAAGAGGGAAACCTTGTTTTTTTTACCAGGGATACCCATGGAGAAGATTATCTGAATACACAGGAAGGAAAGCTGCTGCCCGTGGTGCATTGCGTGAAGAATAGTGATGGATGGCAGATTATCAATGAGCTTGCCACTGAAGTATCTGAGATGAATGTTCTGGACAAGCCTGCTTTCGGCAGTCTCGCACTTCCACAGTGGCTGGAAGAAAAACTGGAGCATAAAGTGCCCGATGAGATTGAACTTTGCGGAGTCTGTACAGATATCTGCGTGATTTCAAATGCGATGATTCTGAAGGCGGCTTTCCCTGAAACAAAGATTATAGTGGAAGGAGACTGCTGTGCGGGAGTCAGTCCGGAAAGTCATCAGACAGCACTTGACGCTATGAAGGCCTGTCAGATTTTAGTGAGATAAGGAGTTGGAAATGTATCAATTTGATGTAGAGAAAGTAACAAAGGATGTTGTGCAGTGGATTCGGGATTTTTTTGAAGTCAATGGAAAGGGCTGCAATGCAGTGGTTGCAGTAAGCGGAGGTAAGGACAGTTCAGTAACTGCGGCACTGTGTGTTGAAGCACTGGGAAAAGACAGAGTGTTCGGGGTACTGCTTCCCAACGGGGAACAGGCGGATATTGACGCTTCTAAAGCTCTGGTTGCCCATCTTGGAATAGAATACACCATCATTAATATCAAGGCAGGCTTTGACGGCCTTTTTGAAGAGATTCAGGATAAGCTGTCCTGTCCGATTACGAAGCAGACTAAAACCAATTTACCTGCAAGGCTGAGAATGGCGGCGGTTTATGCTGTTGCACAGTCTATGAATGGAAGGGTAGCCAACACCTGCAATTTATCAGAAGACTGGGTCGGTTACTCCACCAGATACGGTGATGCGGCAGGAGATTTCAGCCCTCTGGCTCATCTGACGGTACAAGAGGTAAAGGCGGTGGGTTCTTACCTGGGACTGCCTGATGCACTGGTGAACAAGACACCGATCGACGGGTTATCAGGCCTTTCCGATGAGGAAAATCTGGGATTTACCTATGCCATGCTGGATCAGTATATCAGAACCGGTGTCTGTGAGGACGAAGAAATCAAGGCTAAGATAGATTATAAACGGAAAATGAATAAGTTCAAGCTTGAAATGATGCCGTCCTTTCCTTATGACGGACCGGTTCTTGCAAAGGACGAAAGTCTTTCCTGAGTGAAAAAACATTATTTCAACACATTAGCGACATGGAAATCACATGAATGCATAGTATGTTGAAAGAAAAGGGGGATGGGTCATGGAAAGAATTCAGGAAGGTCAGCCTTTTGCAGTCTTTGTGGACTATACAGATTCGCCTGCCAAGTTGGAAAAACTCTTTCGTCATATTAAGAGAATTCTGCCTGATGACGGAAGAATTTTCAGTGTGATGAGTAAAACGCAGAGGAAAAAAGCACTGGAAAAAAAGCTGGAGCAGATTACCGTGAGATATTGTGAGTCTGTTTATTTTGCGCCTTACGGAAGCAGTGATGAGAGTAGACAGCAGATGATTGAGAAGGCTTTGCGTCGGGCAGATTTTCAGGACTGTGTACTGATATTGGGTAAGCAGGATACGGGAACGGCGAGAGAGGCTGCAAGACAGCTCGCTTACGAACTGGATCTTGAAGAATAGTTTAGAAAAGAGGGGCTGCAGATCAGCCCTCTTTGTTTGCATTGAATTTTTATAGTCTGTGTCTTTCTAAAGTGTAAAATAGCATACAGAGTGGTGGAGCAGAGGGAACACTGCTTTGTATTTTTTTTATTAAATCCCACAATAAATAATACTGCTGCGTTGTTATTTTTGAATAATAATGGTAGAATAATAAAACGGAATCTGAAAAATAAAAAGCGGGAGGCTTAGTATGCTTTTATCGGAAATGTTTTCGGGAATGCCCGATTTGGAAATAAAAGGTCTTTGTATTGATTCAAGAAAAGCGCAGGAGGGAGATTTGTTCTTTTGTCTCAAAGGGCTGGCATCTGACGGGCACCGGTTTGCAGAGATGGCCTGTGAGAAAGGTGCGGTGGCAGTAGTGCACAGCGATGAAATTCCAAAGCTTGACGAAGTAGTGTATATTAAAACAGATGACGTTAATAGGGAACTGAACAGAATCTGTGATCTCTTTTTCGGACATCCAAGCCATAAGATGACTGTGTTTGGTGTAACCGGCACCAATGGAAAAACCACAACTACCAGTATTATCAGTGATGTATATCATAAACCCTGCGGATATATGGGAACTATTGCAGTTCGATACGGAACGGTCAGCAGAATTCCTAACCTGACTACACCTGACGCTCTTGAGATACACGGAAATCTGAAAGAAATGGCAGAACATGGCATGGAGGCAGTAGCCATGGAAGTGAGCTCCCATGGCCTTGCTATGAGAAGAACTGATTCTGTGGACTTTGATGTGGCTGTTTTTACTAATCTGACTTATGATCACCTTGACTATCATAAGACCATGGAACAGTATTTTGAAGCAAAAAAACTTTTATTCACTCAGATGAAGCCGGAAGGGGTAGCGGTACTTAATGCAGATGATGTCAGCTTTGAAGAACTTGCGGCGTGTACAGCCTGCAGATATGTCAGCTATGGGATTGAGAAAGATGCCGACTATAGAGCTGAAAATGTGAAACTGTCGGTGAGAGGCTCCTCCTTTGAACTGGTGCATGAGGACAGAAGATATCGGGTGGAAACTAATTTGTCTGCAAAATACAACCTGTATAATCTGCTGGGTGCAATAGCTGCTATGCACGAGACCGGCATGTCTATTGAAGAAATGCTGCCAAAACTGTCCAGCATCTCTCAGATCGACGGAAGAATGGAGATTCTTGATGAGGGACAGAATTTTACGGTTATTGTTGATTATGCGCATACTCCTGATGGTTTTGAAAAAGTGTTTGAGTATGCACAGGATATTACAGAAGGGAAAATTTATTCTGTTTTCGGCTGTGCTGGAAAGCGGGATAAGGTAAAACGTAAGGTGCTGGGACAGATCGCGGGGAAATATTGTCACAAGGTTTATGTAACAGAAGAAGATCCTCGAGATGAAACAGTTGAGGAGATCAGTGCCATGATTCTGGCCGGTATGGATGAAGGAAAAGGGATAATGATCCCTGATCGTTTTGAGGCTATCAAGGCAGCGATAGAAGGCGCAGAGAAGGGAGACTGTGTCTTGATTCTGGGAAAAGGGGACGAATCCTATATGTACTATGATGAAGGCAGACGTCCATGGATAGGTGACAATAAAGCTGCTGAGAAGATACTTTTACAGATGAAGAATAGATAAATCTGTTACATGTGAAGAACAGATTGAGCCGCAGTTTTCTGCGGCTTATTTTTTTCGATGTATATGCAGCTGACAGAGGCGCATACTAAGTCAAAAAGGAGAGGTTATTATGAACGAAGACAGTATTAAACTTCTGCGTGAGGTAAACTCTGGCTGTAAAAATGCCACCGACAGCTTTGGACAGGTGATGGAATTCATCAAAGATAACGGGATGCTTGCTATGGTAAAGGAGTATAATGAGAAACATGTGAAGATAGGAGACACCTGTCATCAGCTTCTCAATGAAAATGGTGAAAATGAGAAGGATCCGTCATCAATTGCCAAAGCCTTTATGTGGTTTACCACTGAGGTGAAAATGATGGTGGACGACGATGACAGTCATATTGCAGAACTTCTGGCTGACGGATGCAATATGGGAATGAAATCTCTGAGCAGATATATAAGGCAGTATGAAAAAGCGGGCCAGAAAGAAAAAGAACTGGCCCGCCATCTGATACAGATAGAAATGGAGCTTTATGAGAAGCTGCTCAACTATTTATAGAGAAAAGACAAAATGAAATTTTTGGACCCCTATTTTACAGCAGCCTCCAGAGCCAGTCTCATCATATCGGTGAACTGATTCTGCCGCTGTTCCACTGTAGCTTTTTCACCGGTGACAAAATGGTCACTGATAGTCATCATGGCTAAAGCGTTTCTACCATGGTAGGCGGCGTTCATATAGAGTGCGGCAGCTTCCATTTCTACTGCCAGTACGTCCATGGAGGCCCAGGGTTTCCACCAGTTATCCAGCTCATAGAACACATCACAGGATACGGTATTTCCTGCTTTAAAGGAAATGCCGTTTTCTTTTCCTGCTTCTATTACCTTGCTGAGCAAAGTGTAAGAAACGGATGGAGAGTACTGACCGGGTACTTTGAAAGCGTGCTGGTAATTTGAATCGGTGGATGTGGCCATGCTGACTAAAATGTCACCAACTTTGATGCTGTCATGAAAAGCACCGGCTGTACCGATTCGGATAATGTTTTCTACCTCATATTCTGTGAACAGCTCCCAGGAATAGATCCCCATGGAAGGCATGCCCATGCCGCTTCCCTGAACGGAGACAGGAACACCCTTATAAGTGCCTGTATAGCCATACATATTACGAATTTCTGAGTATCTGACCGGATTTTCTAAAAAGTTTTCTGCAATAAATTTTGCACGAAGCGGATCCCCCGGCATGAGCACCGTCTTAGCAATCTGTCCTTTTTCTGCACCGATGTGTAATGACATAATCATATTTCCTTTCTTTAATGTATTTTTAATGATTGCGGTAAAAGTTCCGCAGTTTGAAACCTTTGGAAAAAGAAAAACCGATGGGAGACACATCCATCGGTTTTTTGCTCTCGCATGTGTATTTAACTTATACACTGGTGGGGACGGGTGAGACTTATTTTGCTGCTTTTGCAGCGTTGAATCTTTTGGTTAATCTGGAAACTTTTCTAGAAGCAGCTTTTTTGTTCAGTGTTCCCTTAGCAGCAGCCTGCATTAACTTCTTTTCTGCAGCAACCAGTTTTTCAGCTGCAGCTTCCATGTTGCCTTCTTCTAAAGCAGCATCGAAGTTTTTAAGAGCTGTCTTCACATGGTCTTTCACTCTTCTGTTTCTAGCAGTTTTTTTGTCGATAACTCTGATTCTTTTTTTTGCGGATTTGATGTTTGCCATAATTTTTCACCCCACTATTATATTTTTAGCACATCTCGCTAAATTCGCATAATAAGTATATACGAACAGAACGGAAATTGCAAGATTTTTTTACAGATAAACAGAACGGTTTCAGCTGTCTTTGAGTTTCAACGGCAGAAATACTTGACGGTGACCGCAGTCTGCGATATGATTCGAATAAAGAATATGAAGGAAAGTCTTTCATATCGGCAGTGACTGAAGCAATGTAGATGATATTGGAGATACAGGTGATATAAAGACGGTAAAGGAGATAATTATGCTTGCGTACACCTATATAGAACAGGGGCGGTTTGCCCTGATAGAAAAAGAGAAACCCAGGCTGCAGGAATCAAGAGATGCCATTGTAAAGGTAACTCTGTCCAGCATTTGTACCAGCG
>CABSEO010000134.1 GCA_902476665.1 uncultured Emergencia sp. | reverse complement strand
ATAATTCGTCCATTACTACCGGAAGTCAGATGACTACGGTACTGGGAGTGTCAAAAGGTTTAATCAGCAGGAGTCTGGACAGTCTGCTGCAACGGGGTCTTATTTCTTTTATGGAAGATGAAAGAGACAAAAGAGTACGTCATATCAGACTGACAGAAGAAGCGGCTCCCATTACCGACAGAGTGAAGGAATGTGTAGAGGAAGTCAACAAGCGGCTTTTGGCGGACATATCTGAAGAAGAGATTCTGCAGATGGAAGCTACCATGATGAAGATTCTGAAACGGTTTGAAGAAGCGGAGGTGGAATAAGTGAACGAGAAAAAGAGCAGGGACGTGGATCTGGGAAGGGATCCTGTAAAACACCTTCTATTTGTACTGGCGGCGCCTGCAATCACCTCACAGGTGGTCAACGCACTGTATAATATGGTAGACAGAATGTATATCGGACATATTGCGGAGGTTGGTCCGACAGCTTTGACAGGAGTGGGCATCTGCTTTCCGGTTATTATGATTGTGACAGCCTTTGCAAACCTTGTGGGTATGGGTGGAGCCCCCAGAGCAAGTATTTTTATGGGAAAAGGCGATAACAAGACGGCGGAGGTCATTATGGGAAACTGTTTTGCGGCACTGTGCATCATATCAGTTCTTCTGACTGGAGCCATACTCGTGTTTAAAGAGCCTCTGCTTTATCTGTTTGGAGCCAGTGAGAATACAATCAGTTATGCCGATGCGTATTTGACGATCTATGCTTTAGGAACGATCTTTGTTCAGTTTACCCTAGGTCTGAATGCATTTATCAGTGCGCAGGGTTTTTCCCGAATCAGCATGATGACCGTGATTATCGGTGCAGTGACAAATATTATTCTGGATCCTGTATTTATCTTCGCATTTTCTATGGGTGTGAGAGGAGCTGCTCTGGCTACGGTCATTTCACAGGCACTTAGTGCTTTATGGGCATTGCAGTTCCTGAGAGGAAAGAGGACAATTCTTCATCTGAAGCGAAAGAATCTGTGGATAAAGCCGAGAATTCTGTTTCCATGTATCGGTCTTGGGATTGCTCCGTTTATTATGATGTCTACAGAAAGTCTTCTGACACTCTGCTTTAATACTTCGCTCCTGAAATACGGCGGCGATTTGGCCGTGGGTGCAATGACAATTCTGTCCAGCATTATGCAGTTTGCCTTACTGCCGATGCAGGGACTGACGCAGGGAGGTCAGCCGATTATCAGTTATAATTATGGTGCAAGAAACATGGAAAGAATCAGGCAGGCGGTCAGACTCCAGACAATTTGCTGTGTCACTTATTCCGGAATTATGTGGGCTTTAGCTGAACTGATACCCTCTATGTTTGTAACTGTATTTACCAGTGATTCTGATTTGATGGAGATCACCTGCTGGGCTCTTCGTATTTATATGGCCGCAGTAATTCTCATGGGGCTGCAGACATCCTGTCAGCAGTGCTTTATTTCCTTTGGAAATGCAAAAACCAGTGCATTTCTGGCAATTCTCCGCAAGGTTTTGCTGCTGATTCCACTGATCTTTGTTTTACCAAATTTCTTTTCTAATAAGGTTTTTGCTGTATTTCTGGCAGAGCCTGTGGCAGACGTCATTGCGGTAGCCACTACAGTGACGCTCTTTGTCAGGGAGATGAAGAAATTGGGAAAGGAACTGGAATAAAGGAGAGAAGTCTTTTGAAGAACCGTAAAATAAATATAGTTTTCTGGGGAAAGCTTTGTATCTTTTAAGATATTTTTAAGAAATCCATTGAGTTTTTTCTAAGGGCAGGCTAGTATGATAAGTATAGACTGAGAAAGGACGGAAACGATATGGCAGAGACTATCTTAATTGTGGATGATAACAAGGAAATAGTGGATTCTCTGGGAAAACTGCTGCAGGTAGAGGGATATGATATTCTAGAGGCTTTTGACGGTATGGAGGCGCTGGAGGTTATGGAAAGACATTCTGTTGATCTGATCCTGCTGGACGTAATGATGCCGCGACTCAATGGCCTCTCTGCACTGATGAAAATCAGAGAACATTATAAAATTCCCGCCATTATTCTCTCGGCTAAAACGGAGGAAAGTGATAAAGTTTCAGGACTGGTGCTGGGGGCTGATGATTATATCAGCAAGCCGTATAATGCGGCAGAACTCATTGCACGTGTAAAAGCACAGCTTCGAAGGTATAACACCTGGGGAGGCAGTGCACCGAAAGCGGATGCAGACACTATTGTAAACGGTGGGCTGGTGCTGGACAGAAAGCAGAAAAATGTCATTGTAGAGGGAAAGGAAGTCAAGCTGACGGCCAAGGAATACAAGATTCTTTTGCTGCTGATGGAACACGCAGGCCAGGTGTTTCCTGCGGAGCAGATTTATGAGACAGTCTGGGGAGAAGAAGCGGCTTTTGCGGTGGAGAACACAGTAATGGTTCATATTCGGCACATTCGTGAGAAGATAGAGATAGATACAAAGAAACCAAGATATATCAAGGTGGTGTGGGGAATTGGATATAAAATGGAAAAATACAGTTAAGAATCTGACACAGAAAGTCAGGGTCAGCAGGCGGACAATGATTGGTATCGTACTTGCAGTGTTATCTGCAGCAGCTTTCATCTTTTTTCTGAAGCATAGTATGGATCTCAATACCATGAGTGTATGGACCTGGGGATTTGTCATAGATTTGGCCATGGTTCCCGCAGCTTACCTGTTGCTGTCATCAGTGCTGGAGGAGATTTATCGGGGATGGACTGCGGAAAATGAGGATTTTTACAGTTCATGGAAGCTAAAAAGGAGACAGCAGCAGAGAGTGCTTGCAGGATGTGCGGTGCCGCTACTCATGATTGCTTATATCTTTTTTATGAACCAGACCAGAGGATATTATTTTTACTTCAATTTTGCAACAGGATATTATCTGATTTTTAATGTTCTGCTGCTGTACGGCGTGTGTCAGCTGTGTATCAACCGTTTTATGCAGAGAAAACTGGACGAAATGATGCAAAAAGTTCATGAGATTAACAGGGACAGACTGGCTGAAGCAGTGGAAAAGGCCGCAAAAAGTGAGCAGCTGAAAGTAGATCTGATTTCTAACGTGTCTCATGATCTGAAGACTCCGCTGACTTCCATGGTGGGGTATCTCGAACTGCTGAAGCTGGAGCTTTCTCAGAAAGAAGAACCGGATCCGGTATCTATGGACTATGTGGATGTGATTTCTGATAAGGCGGAAAAGCTGAAGGAAATGATAGAAAGTCTGTTTTCTCTTGCCAAGGCCAGCAGCGGAAATATTCAGATACGACCTGAGCCTGTGGAGCTGAACCGTCTCATTGAGCAGATTTTTGCGGATATGGAAGACCAGATGAAAGAAAGCGGCCTTCAGTTTGTTACTTCTCTGACAGAAGAAGACACACATTTGACCACAGATAATCTGCATATGTATCGCATATGCCAGAACCTTATCGAGAATGCCCTCAAATATTCGGCAAAGGGTACAAGGGTATTTGTGAAAACTTTTTATGAGGAGAGGGAACTGGAGCGGAGATTATGCCTTGAGATTACCAATACAGCCGGCTATTTTATGGATTTTGACAAGGAAGATATTATTGAGCGGTTTGCCCGCGGTGACAAGGCACGTTCCAGCGAAGGAAACGGGCTAGGCCTGGCCATTGTCAGTACTTATGCAGGAGCACTGGGGGGAGCATTCGACATCAGTATAGACTGTGATCAATTCAAGGCAACTCTCAGCTTTCCGGAAAATGCCCGTGAAAAATAAGGGTTTAGATGACACCGGTTCAACTATTCAACTGAATTTGGTTTTAACAAAAATGTCAAGACTTCTTGACATTTTTTTGCTGTGATACAGTAAAAGTGTAAAAAGTATTTGATGTTTTGCTGATATATCTGTCAAAGGATTAAGGGTAAAAGCCTGAGCTCAGAAAGGAGTGACATAATCTCTGCATCGGCATTGTTTTTTTCGGAGTGGTCCTGTTTATTTTTGCTGTTTTAGACGTTGTTATGCTGGTGACGCTGTTGATTCCCGGAGATGAACGCAATCAGCTGATTGTATGGAAATCCGCGCGTTTACACTGCTGGCTACGGTTGGAGCGAAAGTAATCGATGTGATCGAAAGTGTAATTAAAGTACAGCCTCTGGAAGAAAACTCTCTGGTTCAGCTGGAGACCGTGGCAATTGTTTATTTTGCTGCTTTGCTGTATTTTATAGAAAGAGGCTGGGAGGCTGATATGGAGAATATAATCAGGATGCGACGTAAGGCCTTGGGACTATCTCAGAAGGAACTGGCGAAGAGATGCGGCGTCTCCACGCAGACCGTAAATGCAATCGAAAACAATAAATACGATCCCACTCTTGCACTGGCTTTTCGTCTTGCTGGAGCGCTGCAGCTTTTGGTTGATGCGCTGTTTTTTCCGGACAACGCTGAAGACTGTGAGCGTTCAAATCAGTATGTCTGAACTTGGTCTGCTGCAGCCGGTATTTTTTTGGAATAATTTCTGCTTTTGTGAAAACTTTTTTGCTGGCAATAGAATTGTATCAGAGCTGTAATTATTCCGATACTCCTTTGTGATAAATCCATCTTAAGGTATTCTTAAGAAATAAATAAGATTTCTTTTGTTGTTTAATTAAGAAACTGTTACTATAATCAATATATAAAGAAGGGGAATTGGGATGAGAGATTTAAGATTGAAAGGGAACTGGGAAAAAGAGAAAATTTATTACAACGCAATGAGGGTGCTGCCCTTCCTGCTGATGAGTGTTCTGACGCTTCTGCTTCTTTTGCTTCCTTTGGAGAAGGGAGAAATGTTTGGATCGGAGGGAGACTGGTACAGTCAGCATGTAGGGGCAGCGGAAGCCCTGCGGCAGACGATGCTGTCTGAACATACAATATTTCCGCAGTTTGTGGGAATCGGAGGCGGCATCAATGCCTATGATCTGGCCTATTATGGGCTGCTTAGACCTGATGTGCTGTTCTCTGTACTGTTTCCGCAGATAGAGATGAAGCACATCATTTCTGTTTATGCTATAGCAGAGGTTACAGCTTCGGTAAATCTGATGTATCTGTGGCTGAAGAAAAAGGGACTGTCAACAGTCTTTGCACTGGCAGGGGCAGCTATTTTTGCGGGAGCTTCTTGTTTTTTTCACGCTCATCATCAGATTATGTTTGTCAATTATATGCCTTTTTTAATTCTGGGACTTCTGGGAATTGACCGTCTGATAGAAAAAAGGAAAAGCGGACTTCTGGCGGTAGCAGTCTTTTTAATCTGTCAGCATAGTTTCTTCTATGCGCCTGTATGTATTGTAGTCTGTCTGATCTACGGACTTTACAGTTTGTGGGAAAAAGGGACTTGTGCAAAGGAGTATGCAAAGCTGTCTGTAAAGGGGATGGTGGCGGCAGTGCTTGGGTTTGCTATGGCAGCCGTACTGCTGCTTCCTACTGCGCTGACGATTCTTTCCACGCAAAAAGACGGGGGAATTTTCTCAAAAGAATCCCTGGAGGCTGTGGATGTCACGTTTGAAAGTCTGCTATATCAGCCTTATGGCTGCGGCATGAGCATGATTGCACTGTACTGCCTGTTTTTGACACTGACCAGAAAGAAGAGGGGACTGGCAGTAATAGTGTGTGTGATTCTGGCGGTACCTGCCATATGGCTGGTTTTCAGCGGATTTCTATATGCCAGAGCAAAGATTTTAATCCCGCTGGTGCCTCTGATTGTGTATCTTTGTGCCGATGTACTGCAGGCCGTATGGAGAAAAGAACAGAAGGTATATTTTCTTCCGTTTCTGTTTGCTGTACTGGCGGCATATCTGCTGGGAACAGAGAGTCGTTGGCAGGAACTGGTCTATGTGGATGCAGGACTGCTTTTTCTTGGAATTCTTGCCTTGCGGCATCCAAACGTTCCTGTGCGGGCAAAACAGTCTGCTGTGGCAATCCTGCTGGTGGTGCCCCTCTGTGTCAGCTATGGAGTCAATTGTACCATGGAGGACTATCTGGCA
>CABSEO010000133.1 GCA_902476665.1 uncultured Emergencia sp. | reverse complement strand
AAAGGTATTTATTTGTAATGCTGACATAAATCTGTGTCAGCAGCAGAGCAATCAGCAGGCCCAGAATCAGTCCGATAACTCCGGTTACCAGATCATTTGCCGATACTCCGCTGAGATCCTCTTCGATATTATCAGCCACCTTTACACTCTGTCTTCTGATTGCAGGCGTCAATCTGAAAAAAATAATTCCAAAAATAATTGCGAATATGATTGCTGCACCGAACTGCTGTCCCTCTGTAAATACGGAGTCAATATCTGTACCGCTTTTTGTCATCCAGAAATCAAGCAGTCTCCAGGTGCCGTAACCTAAGATTGCGCCCAGAATTGTAAAAATAGTTCTAGTCAGTTTCTTAAACATGGCGTCCTCCTTCCCCCAAAATCATACTGACAGCCTTTGCCGTGCCACAAAGAGGAGAGTAACAGAAATCGCGATCCTCCCGATATGCCCGGCACTGGTGCTACTGCCCCAGTTTATAGCTATACAGATACAGTATAGAGCAAATCCTCGGCCAATGTCAACCCTAGGCCCTTTTCATTTTCTTTTTCTTTTAATATAGAATAAAATGTGTTAAAATTATCTATACAAAATTCACTTTAGCAACACACTGCCGTTGTATGATATAGCTGAATATATTCTCTGTTTGAATATACGGATTTTTAAAGGAGGATTACCATGTACAAACTTTTAGTAGTTGACGACGAACCGAAGATTCGTGAGGTAATTAAAGAATACGCTGAATTTAACGGATATGAAGTTACCGAGGCCGAAGACGGCATGAGCGCCGTAGGTCTTTGTAAGCTGAACGAATACGATCTGGTAATTTTAGATATTATGATGCCGAAGCTGGATGGTTTTTCAGCATGCAAGGAAATCAAGAAGATTCAGGACGTTCCCATTATCATGCTTTCTGCAAGGGGTGAGGAATACGACAAACTGTTTGGCTTTGAACTGGGTATCGATGATTATATCGTAAAGCCTTTCAGCCCGAAAGAGCTGATGGCAAGAGTCAATGTCATTCTGGCACGCCGCAACGCTTCCACTCAGAATAAATCGGATGTTCTTGTCTTCGGAGGACTGGAGATCAATATTGCCGCAAGGACAGTCACAGTGGACGGTAAAAGAGTGGAACTGACACCGAAGGAATATGAACTGCTGTTTTATCTTATTGAGCACAGAAACATTGCCCTGTCCAGAGATAAGCTGTTATCCGATATCTGGGGCTACGATTTCTTTGGAGATGACAGAACCATCGACACCCATATCAAAAATCTGAGAAACAACCTGGGACCATACAGAGACTATATTGTTACGCTCAGAGGGGTGGGATATAAATTTGAGTTTGAAGAATAGATTTGATTTTAAAAGCATACGGTTCAAACTGTGGGCTTACTTCATCGGATTTGCACTGCTGCTTATCTGTCTGATCTGGTTTCTTCAGATCTTCTTTCTCAACAATTATTACGAGCAGATGAAAACCAGAGAAGTTACCAAACTTGCGGAAGAAGTTGCCGATGTATATGAAGAAAGTCATCAGAACCTTTCCGCAATGACATCAGTTTTAGAAGAGATCTCAAGTTCCAACGAAGATCTCTACATTTGTGTGGAAAGTGCCGACGGCGCTGTTTCCATCGTTCCGGAGTATAACGGTCATTTCGCCTTTTACAGATACACTCTGCAGATTCAAACCTTGCGTTCTAAACTCAAACAAGGACTTCTGGATAAAGTTTCCGTCATTTCTTCCTCCCCTAACGGACTGTCGGGAGATAACACGAAAACACTGGGCTATGCCTGCTATCTGGACGCTTTCAGCAAAAACTACGGCAAGCTTGAATCCGGTACGCAGAACAGTTACATCCTGTACATCTTTTCACCTCTATATCCAGTGAAATCCACAGTGTCAATTCTGCGAGTACAGCTGGTATACATCACGGCTATTGCTATTCTTCTCGCACTGGCGCTGGCACTTTATCTGGCCAGCAGAATTTCCCGGCCTATCAAGGATATCACCAACTCGGCCGCAGAAATGGGAAAGGGGCATTACGGAGTAAAGTTCAAGGGAGGCCACTATACAGAGATCACTGATCTTGCCAATACTCTGACCAATGCATCCAGAGAACTGGAAAAAACGGACATGTATCAGAAAGACCTGATCGCCAATGTATCCCATGATTTGAGAACGCCTCTGACCATGATAAAATCTTACGCAGAAATGATTCGTGATCTTTCTGGAGATAATCCGGAAAAAAGAGCCGCTCATCTTTCGGTTATTATTGATGAAGCAGACAGACTCAATGTGCTGGTCAGCGACATGCTCAATATGTCCAGAATGCAGAACAGAAGCATTACCATAGAACGCGCAGATTTCGATATCAGGGCAACAGCAGAATCCCTCCTTGCCTCCTACGAAATTCTTCAGGAGCAGGAAGGCTATCAGATCAAGTTCAATGCACCGGCCCCGATTCTGGTCAACGGTGATGAAGCCAAGATCAAACAGGTGATTTCCAATCTGGTTACCAACGCCATCAAATACTGCGGAGAAGATAAAGTTATCATTATTAATCTGAAAAAATCCGGCAGGAAAATGCGCTGCGAAGTCATCGATCACGGTGCGGGTATTGCTCCTGACGAGATCAATCACGTATGGGAACGTTACTACAAATCAAGTACCCATCACGTCAGACCGACGGAAGGCAGCGGCCTGGGGCTTTCCATTGTCAAAGAGATACTGACTCTGCATAAGGCCAACTATGGTGTCAACAGCAAAGTGGGTAAAGGCAGCACGTTCTGGTTTGAAATGGATGTGGTAAAACCGGGTTCAAAATCCGGCGGTCCCAAACTCACTTCCAATACTTACTCTTTCTCTCTGAGAAAGGATAAGTAACGTTTTCCGCTACAGATGCAGTCTCTGCCGATCGTCTACCGCCCGGAACAGCCGTCCCGGGCGGTTTATTTAACCGAAAATTTGTTTTTCCTCAATTCGTGTACAGTCAGTTTTACCTGTTTTCACTTTCCGTATCATAATCAATTAAAAATCGACATTTTCTGCGATATCTCGCTTCAATCATATTTAATACAGAAAAAAAGCAGAAGTATTTTTCAGCTTTTTTACTTTCTCCAGGCATCACTTTCTAAGTACACTTTTATTCTTTATACTATTTTTAAAAATCTTCTATCCGGGCTAAGTTCTGCTCGTCTCAATTATACCCGTTAAGGATGTTTTCGTGTTTTTGGTTAAGTTTTCATAGAAAGCCCTCTCCAATAAGACAGAAGGCTGTGAATAACAGCAAAACACTGTTACTCACAGCCTGAAAATTACTTCACCAGTCTCCATGCCTTGGTGGACCACTTTGTATAAACGGTCTCTCCTGCAATCTCTCTTACTCCGCGTACCTTATAATAGTATCTGGTTCCTTTTTTCAGTTCTTTAGTGTTCTTGTACCAACCTGTCAGACCACCCTGTTTTGTCTCAAAGTAAGGCTCTGTCCCATAACCGCTGTAGCGTTTGGTGGATTTGTATACTTCATAGTAATCCACTTTGTAGCCCGCCGATTTCTCCCAGTCCAGTCTGATAAAACCATTGCCCAGAGTGGAACGCAGTCTGATGGTGGTGCTTTCCACACCTTTCTTCAGCTTTTCATTTCTGATAGCTTCCTTCGCTTCCTCTGACAGCTCAAAGAGTACCTGAATACTGTGATCCTCTCTCACTGTTTCAAAGGTGTAGCTTGTCACCGCGCCTGCACTTTTTCCGTCAACCAGCACATCGGAAACCACATAGTCCCTGTCAGGGGTAATGGTAAAGGTCTTGTCGGTTCCTCTCAGCACCCTACTGTTTCCGTCAGGCGTAATGGTTCCCCCTTCACCTGCACTGGCAGTGATATCATAATAAATGTAAACCGGGGTAGGTGGTACATAGTCTGGGTCAGCCGCACCACAAACTGTGCAAGTGCCATGCTCGAAATTATGTCCGGCTGCAGTACCATATGCCCTGCCGCAATCCTCACATTTAGCCGGCTCAGTACAAGTTGCTGTACCACCAGTGTGGATATGCTCTCCAATATGAATATATCGGTACGCACCTAACCAGTTCATCTCATCTGCAGTGAAGTTTACCGATTCAGCATATGGTGATTTCTGTCCTTCTTTAAAATGCACAGCGGCAGAACCGTCCCAGTTATTCCCATCCACTTTAAATTCTGCAAGCTTACCTTCAGCAGGTGTGATACTTAAAGAGATACCGTCTGTATTACCTTCGTTCCAGTCAAGCAAATTAAAGCCGCCTTTTGCAGTTACCTCTGAATTGGTAACATTAAAGTTTTTCGTTACAATAGCTGGAATAATATCATTAGGTTTACTGGAAGCTGTCAATTTTGAATTTGTTAAACTGAGCGCTCCCACTACAACCATTCCTTCTTTGGTCGTACCTGTTGCTGTTACGGTACTATCTGTTACCGTCATATTACTGTCAGTAAAGATTCCTCGCGCACCGCTTGATGTTGCCAAGACATTACTTTTGTTAGTAATGTTGATATCTCCAAACGCATAGATTGCGGGATATAATGTTGAATATGTTCCCTTCGCTTCTACTGTGGAATTGCTGATACTAATATCACCACCATAACTTGTTAAAGTGTTTACATCCCCATTCCCCGTTGCATATAAAGAGCTGTCAGCAATTTGTATTCCATTTTCGCCCCAAAGTGCAGGATCGTAACTATCGACAGTCACATCTGCATTATTTTTTATAAGGATTTCTCCATTACCAGTAGAAATACCGCCCCAATTATGGGAGGTTACATCTAAAGTACATCCATCAATCGTTAGATTACAAAAACTGCCACTTAAACTATCCGAATTACTCTCTAATGTTAGTGTATCAGTATTTGTTCCTTGAATAGTCACATCTGCATTGTCAATATAGATTGGAAAATAATTTTCTGATGTAGAAGTTATTTTATTAGTTCCTATAAGATTGATTGTTAGCGACTCACCGTATCCTTGTAGTCGTAAAACCGGCTCCGTGCTGCTTTCGATGATTGTTGCATTATCCAATGTCAAAGTGTTGGACTGAACATCAAATACCGCTGTCCCCTCACCGCACTGCACCGGGACACCATCTTGCATTTCTTGCCCGTTGATTTTTACAGTTGCAGTATTTGCCGCAAATACCGCAGTGGGCAGTAGACCGATGATGAGCATAATCGATAACAGTGCAGCATATGCTCGTTTTAATGCTTTGGATTTCATAACTATTCCTCCTAAAATTTCTTTTATTTAATAAAACAGCTTTAACAAAACTTAATTCGCATCCAACTATAATTTCAAGCATTCCTCATCCCGGAAAAAATCTTGTAAATACTTCCTTCTTCACCTCGGAGAGTAATTCTGCAGACTTATGGAATACTGTCTGTTAACAAGTCTTTATAAACAAAAAACGCACCGTGCCCACGAATTAACCGTGGACGCAGCACGTCCCTGAATCTACCTTTATCAAATTGTATGCAAGAAAACAGGACAGATTTAGTCTGTCTGTCTGTCTGTCTGTCTGTCTGTCTGTCTGTCTGTCTGTCTGTCTGTCTGATTATGAGCGGTAAATTCCTTTTGTCAAGACTTTTCCCGTAAAATTTCATCCTGTTTTTCCGCCTTCGTTTTTTTGTCTGGAAAATAACACAGTCTTATTATACCGTAAAAAAAGAGGCTTGACCATCACCCGTTCTGGCCCCAAAAACGGGTGACCTTCCGCAGGGACTTCAACAGATAATTTCTCTATTGGAGCATATATTTTTTTAGGTCTTTTCGATTCTTGATGTCCAGTTTACGCATGGCTTCCGAAACATGGGTTTTAACCGTATTTGCCGAAATATTCAGGTATTCCGCGATTTCCTGCGTCGTCCAGCTGCGGGCAGCCAGCATGGCGATTGCAAACTCGGTGGTAGTCAGATCATCTGCTGCATCATGTCCGGTAATAGGGTTATGAACTCTACGCCAGCCGGAAGAGAAACGATA
>CABSEO010000132.1 GCA_902476665.1 uncultured Emergencia sp. | reverse complement strand
GCGGAGCATCCTGAAAAAGGAGTGATGCAGTGTATTAGAGAATCCAAGTTTATAATGACAGGAAATAAAGGAAAATTCTTGTGTCTTCTGCTTTCTTTTATCGGATGGTGGATTTTATCTGCAGTGATTACTGTGCTGATTCCGACTGCTTCGGGAGTACTGGGAGTTATCATTGATTTTGTGGCATCTGTTCCTATGATTGCAGTGATGGCTTATGTCAATACCGCCCAGGTAGTTTTCTATGATTTAGCGACAGAACATCTTGCTCCAAAACAGCCTGAGTTTTCTGATGCAGACTACCATTTTTAAAGGACAGTAAAATCATTGACGTGTCGCAGACCTGAGGTATATGTCGGGTCTGCTTTTTTCTAGGAAAAAACAGATTTACAGGAACAAATGACAAGTGTAATTTCATACTATGAAGAAGAAATATGATTGGAGGAATTGCATTGTCTATTACACGTCACTATTTCCCCGGCAACAATACACCCGAGGGATTTTTTTCTTACTACGGATACATCCTGGGACAGCGGGAGGCCAATCGCATCATCTGTATCAAAGGCGGCCCGGGGACAGGAAAATCTACATTTCTGAAAAAAGTAGGGCAGAGACTTGTGGAAGCGGGCGAAAGCGTAGATTTTCTCCACTGCTCGGCAGATGACAATTCTTTAGACGGCATTGTGGTCACCGATCGCAAAATTGCTTTTGTAGACGGAACAAGTCCTCATGTCATCGATCCGATTACTCCCGGTGCGGTAGATTACATCATAAACTTCGGCGACTTCTGGAACGATAAAAAAATCGCAGACTGCAAAGAAGATATCATCAGTTACAGTGAAGAAACCTCCAGATGGTACAGGACTGCATACCACTATCTGGCTGCAGCAAAATGCATTTACAGGAGTCTTTCTGCAATTCATGATGAGGGGGTGGAGGTTTCAGAAATCTATAAGCTGGCTGCAGATATCATTGCGCAGGAATATCAGAAGTATGACATTTCATTTAAATCCGGAAAGGTGAAAAAGTTTTTTGCCACAGGCCTTACCTGGGAAGGAAATATCTCGTATGTAAAGACCCTGCTGCAGAACATGAAGCGAATTTATCTGATAAACGTACCAGAGGGTTATAATAATTCCAGCTTTATGAATATTCTCATGGATGGTGCTGTATACAGAGGCTTTGATGTTGAAGCATTCTATTGTCCGATGGATCCTGAGTATAAGCTTGAGCATCTGCTGGTTCCGGATCTGGAAATGGCCATTGTCACCACCAACAGGTGGCATGATCTGGAGCCTTGGGAAATTACAGGAGAGGATGGAGAACTCCGTGAAATTACCATGATCGATATTAATGATTATGAAAGTGTTTATTTTACAGAAAAAAACGCGGGACTTCTGGGAAAGCTGGGAAAACTTTATGCAGCGCTGATTCAGGAAGCAATGGATGCTCTGGCGCATGCCAAGGAAAACCATGATATTGTGGAAAAGATGTATATTCGGAATATGGACTTTGAAAAAATTGACAAGCTGGTGGAAAAAACTGTAACAGAGATTCTGAAATAGGTTTATGAACGGGACTGGATCAGAAAAAACAGCGGAAGCTTCGAGAATATGAATCTTCCGCTGTTACTATTGCTTTTTAAGAATCACGTTGACGGATTCTTGCCAGTAAATGCTTCATATCTGCAGGCAGTGGCGCCTCAATTTCCAGAGACTCTCCTGTGACAGGATGGCGAAATTTCAGCTTGTAAGCATGAAGTGCCTGTCTCTGCAGCAGTGCAGGATTGTATCCTCCATAAAGGTGATCACCAATAAGAGGGTGTCCGATATGAGACATATGTACTCTGATTTGATGGGTTCTGCCGGTTTCCAGAAGTAACTCCACCAACGTAAAGCCGGCAGGCAGTTCTGCGACAGTGATCAGATCGCCATTGACTGTAATCAGATCTCCTGGCTTAAAAACAGGATCACTGATTCCTGCATCCGACATGCTGTCTTTGTAGCCCTGATAGGCTGCAAGCCCGCTGCCGAAGCTGCTGTCGCTGAATCGTTCGAGTACTTTGACATGAGTGACAGAAGGATAACCGCCTGTTTCCATGACACGTCTTCTGACATCTTCAGGATCAGGACGGCCGATGGGAAGATCGATAGTAAACTGATCTTCTTCAATGATTCCTGCGGCCAGAGCGATATAGCGTTTCTCTGTGAGCCCGGCTTTCATCTGTTTTACCACATCATCCTGAGCATGAGAATTTTTTGCTACAATAAGAAGTCCGGTGGTGTCCATATCCAGCCGGTTGACAAAACGGATTTTAAAACTCTGTTCTGTATCTTCCATATATTTCATCAGGCCGTTGGCGATGGTGTGATGAGGATGCCCCTTGGTGGGATGTACAATGATACCCGGCTGCTTATTGATGATCAGCAGATCGTCATCTTCGTACACAGGCTCAATGGGAATATCCTCTGCCGGGAAATCGCTTTTTTCTTCAGGAAGCTTTATTGAAAGCACATCCCCAGCTTCAGGGGTAATCCAGCCAGCTGTTTCCTCACCGTTAAGAAACACCAGATGCTGAAATTTCAGCTTGGTGAGAAGACGGGAGGAAAAGCTGAATTTGCTTCGAAGAAGGGTCTTAATAGTCATGCCCTCATCTTCAGGTGTGATAGTATATTGAAATTTTGCCATAAAATCCTTTCTTGCTCCTTAAAGGAATTTGCTTTTTACCTTAGTCCAGAAGTCATAGTTCTCAAATCGCATCAGATTTACCTGAATCTCAGAAAAACTGAATTCCAGTTCTTTGATCTTTTCATATTCTACAGTAGTACCGTCATATACCACACAAAGTCTGTTCATGGCGTCTTCCATATCAGGCACTACCCCTAAAGAAAGATCCGACGGCAGCAGAATGCTGGATGTAAAGGATCGGTAGGCTGTCGTGTTCATCGGAGCGATAGGGGTAACCTGCAGGAGCTTTAGCCTTGGATCCACAATGCTGCCTCCCAGTGAATAGTTATAGGCAGTGCTCCCTGCAGGAGTAGCAATCAGCAGACCGTCTCCTGAAAAGCGCTCGATGAAGCTGCCGCCAATGGAAATATTCAGATGAATAGAATAGGTGGAATTTCCTTTAATCAGAACCTCATTGATACCTACATGTTCTGCATTCCCGCTTTCAGTGACAACTTTTACCTTTACGGTGGAAAGGGGCTGCAGACTGTAGCGGCCCTGCGTGTAGTTAAAGATAAAATCATCCAGAAGAGAGGGCATGATTTCCTGAAAAAAACCTAAGTGTCCTGTATTGATACCGATAATTGGCATTGGAGGAAAATTGAATTTGTGCATGGCTTCAAGAAAGGTTCCGTCACCGCCGATGCAGACCAGCAGATCAGCCTCTTCTCCATAACCGGTCAATAACTCAAATCCTGAATTATCCAGCTTCTTTTTCAATTGTTTTTCTGTGCGTTTTGATATTTCGCTGTCGTTGGCGTAAATAAAAATTTTTTTGTTCATAGCTGTATTCTATAATAATTCTTCTAATTCTTCAACCAGTGATTTGAATGTCTCCATGGCCAGAATCACCGGTTCTTTACTGCTCATGTCAACACCTGCGATCTTCAGGAGTTCTACCGGATAATCACTGTCACCGGTCTTTAAAAATTCAATATAGGCGTCTCTTGCAGCTTCTCCCTCGGTCAGGATCTTCTTTGAAATGGCTGTAGCTGCAGAATAGCCGGTAGCATACTGATATACATAAAAACTCCTGTAGAAATGAGGAATTCTTGCCCATTCGTACTTGATGTAATCATCGTCTGAGAGGGCAGGGCCGAAATAGGTTCTGTTGAGTTTTTGGTATTCTTCACAGAGCCATTCTGCTGTCAGAGAGCCGCCGTCTTCCACATATTTGTGGGTCATGTGTTCAAACTCTGCAAACATAGTCTGACGGAACAGAGTGGTTCTGAATTCTTCGATATAAAGATTCAGAAGATATTTTCTCATGGTCTGGTCTGTTTCTTTGTTCAGCAGGTACTGCATCAGAAGAGACTCGTTGACTGTAGAAGCGACTTCCGCCGTAAAGATGGAATGGCTTCCATAAGTGAAAGGCTGATTCTCTCTGGTATAGCTTGCATGCATGGAGTGTCCCATTTCATGCACGACAGTAAATACATCTTTTAAGGTATCACTGTAGTTCAACAGAATATAAGGAAAACTGTCATAAGATCCGAAGCTGTAAGCACCGCTTGTTTTCCCTTCGTTTTCGTATACATCGATCCATCCCTCTTCAACTCCTGCGAGAACTCTGTCCATGTATTCCCTTCCAAGAGGTGCCAGTCCTTTTTCCATGATTCTGATAGCTTCTTCGTAAGGTATCTCCTCCCTGGGGATTTCCACCAGAGGAACGTAAACATCGTACATTTTCAGTTCCTCTACATTCAGGACTTTTTTTCTGAGTTCAATGTATCTGTGCAGAACCGGAAATCAAGTTGTCATAAACAGATTCAGGAATATTTCCTCCTGAAAGTGCAGCCTGCCTTGCTGAATCATATTTGCGGATTCTTGCACCAACAACATCGGTTTTTACTGCGTAGCTGTAGGCACTGGCAATAGTGTTGCTCAGTCCCTTATAGGCTTCATATACGTTGGTGAAAGCCGATTTACGAACTTCTCTGTTATGGCTTTCCATGAAATTGATAAAGTTTCACCGTCTTCATCTGTAATACTTCCAAATTTCAGATCAGCATTGTTGAGCATGGTGAAAATCGTATCGGGAGCATCGGTGATCTCACTGAGCTGGGCAAGAATATTTTCTTCTTCTTTGGAAAGAACATGTTTCTTTTCTCTCAGCAGATCTTCGATGACAAAGGCATACTTTGAGAGGGCAGGCTGTTCTCTGATAAAAGATCTTAAAGTTTCTTCAGAAGATGATAAGAGTTCGGGAGTGACAAAACTCATGGCAGCGCTGACTTTTGCGATAACACCGTTGATCCTGTCATGCATGGCCTGCTGGGCTGCCACCGTATTGTCCTCGTCAAGCTTCATTCTGGCGTAGACATAGGCTCTCTCCAGTTTCTGCCAGATATTATCCTTGGCCTGCAGAGCTTCTGCTAATGTTTTACTGCTTTCTGTCAGTTTTCCCTGGTAAGACGCAAAGGACTCTGTCATACGCAGAACTTCTGCAACATCAGATTCCCAGACTTCGGCGTTCGGGTACATTGCCTCTATATTCCATTTATATTTGTCGTCAATTTCATTACGCTTTTTGATTTTTTTGTTTCCCATTGTTACCTCCTGTAGTATAATAAAATGAGTATGCAAAACATATAATGCTGTTTTTGTATTGTGAAACAGTCTATGAAATAGTATAACACAAAACTGAAAGGATTAATATAAATGGATAACAGACCGATTGGTTTTTTTGATTCGGGACTGGGAGGGCTGACCAGTATTCCTTATATTATGAAAGAATTGCCCAAAGAACGTATTATTTTTTATGGAGATACAGCAAGAACACCTTACGGATCAAAATCGCCGGACACTATTAGACAGTTTACTCTGCAGATTGGGGACTTTCTGGTAAAGAAAGGGGTCAAGATGATTGTCATCGCCTGCAATACTGTAACTGCCACCTGTCTCGATGATCTGCGCAGAACTTACCCTGATATTCCTGTTATCGGCGTCATTTCTCCTACAGCCAGAGTCATCGCCAACAAGTGTAATCATGATGACCGTATCGGTATTATTGCCACCAAGGTGACGATAAAGTCCGGAGCTTATGAAAAAAAGATCAATGAAAAGCATCCTGGACTGAATCTTTTTTCTAAAGCCTGCCCGGCATTTGTCCCACTTATTGAGGAGGGCATTATAGATAATGAGATTATGGACTTGACAATAAAATACTATCTGGATGATTTTGTAAAGGAACATCATATCAATCGTCTGGTGCTGGGGTGCACCCATTATCCTCTGATTGCCGACAATCTGAGAAGAATTTATCCCGATATCAGAATCATCA
>CABSEO010000131.1 GCA_902476665.1 uncultured Emergencia sp. | reverse complement strand
AGATAAAGGCCCTGTCATAACTGCAGGGTGCACTTGCTGCATGCTTTGATCTTTGCAGTTATGTTTGATCTTTAAAGATGTATTTTACCCTTACAGGTATAGCTTATCTATATAAGGAGCAGATCAGAATGAGATTTATTCATCTTGCAGATGTACATCTGGGAGCAGTACCTGACAGGGGATGCCCCTGGAGTGAAAAGCGGGAAGAAGAGATCTGGGAAACTTTCCGCCGGGTTATTACGGGCATCCGTGAAAATCCGGTGGATTTGTTATTTATAGCCGGAGATCTTTTTCACAGGCAGCCATTGCTGCGTGAACTAAAAGAAGTGAATCATCTGTTTTCTACCATTCCGGAGACACAGGTGTATCTGATGGCAGGAAATCACGATTATCTGAAGAAGGATTCTTTTTACAGAGATTTTCCATGGGCAGATAATGTGGTATTTTTTAAAGATGAAAAGCTTACCTGCGTAAAAGACAAAAAATTGGATGTATATGTGTATGGTTTAAGCTATGAACACCAGGAGATCAGGACTCCTCTTTATGATGGAATCCGCCCAAAGGAAGGAGAGGGACTTCATATCCTTCTGGCTCATGGTGGGGATGCAGATCATATACCTGTGAATATAAACAGCTTATCTGCCGCTGGATTTGATTATGTGGCAATGGGGCATATTCATAGGCCGCAGATCCTTTTAAGGGACAGAGCAGCTTATGCAGGAGCTTTGGAGCCTATTGACAGAGGTGACCTGGGAGAACATGGATATATAGAGGGCAGGCTGGAGAATGGCAGGCTGCGCGTTTCCTTTGTACCTTTTGTATCCAGATCCTATCAGCAGCTTCTTCTCACTGTATCTCAGGAGTCGACCCAGATTTCTCTGGAAGAAGAGCTGAAGGATGAGATTTACAGAAGAGGCGGTCTGAATATTTATCGGGTGATCATCCAGGGAGAACGTCCGGCAGAGCTGCTGTTTATTCCGGAAAAGCTGAAACAATTCGGCAATGTTACAGAGGTCCTGGATGAATCCCGGCCTATGTATGATCTGGAAGCCTTGCAAAGACAGTACAGCGGTACCCTGATCGGGGATTATATTACGTATTTTCTGGAAAAAGACAGAAGCATTGTGGAAGATAAGGCTTTGTATTACGGTCTTCAGGCACTTCTACAGACAAGTGCAGTGTGATTAACAGGTGTTAGCAGAGAGGACAGGAATTGAATGATCTTCAAACGACTGACGATTAAGAATTTTGGAAAGATCCATGACAAGACTCTGGAGTTTTCCCAGGGGATCAACATACTTTACGGAGAAAATGAAAGTGGGAAAAGCACGGTCCATACCTTTGTAAGAAGTATGCTGTACGGAATCACAAGGCAGCGGGGACGGGCCTCCAGAAATGATATTTATACCAGGTACGAGCCGTGGGAGAATCCGGCACAGTACGGTGGGAGTCTGTGGTTTTCAATCGGAGGCGAAGATTATCGGCTCACTCGTAATTTTTATAAAGAGAACCAGAATGGGGAGCTGCTTAATCTTCGTACCGGAGAGCTGACCGGTGTGGAGGATGGCCAAATGGAGCAGCTGCTGGGCGGTGTAAGCCAGGCTGTATATGACAATACAGTGTCTGTGGCGCAGCTGAAAAGCGTTACAGGCAAGGATCTGGCATCTGAGGTACAGAATTATATGGCCAGCTACCAGGGGACCGGGGACAGCTCTGTAGATCTGGGAAGAACGATGCAGATGCTGAAGATGTCCAGAAAAGGCTATCAGGTACAAAAGGACAAAAAAAGAAAAGAAGCAGAAAAAGAGCAGGAAAAGCTGAATGCTAAAATGGAATATCTGAATCGGGAACTTGAAGAATTGAAGGAGAGACAATCCCAGGTATCCAGGAAAGAAGAAAAGCTGCAGATCCGGTCCGGACAGGACAGCGGTCTTGACATGATCGAAGGGAAGATCCAGGCTCTTCGTAAACGGCGCCTGGCTCTTACTGCAGCAGCCTTATTGGCTGTAATCCTGGGCATTGTAGGACTTTTTAGCAGGTTTTCTGCTGCTGATCAGATCACCAGGCTGGGATGGGATTTCTGTATTCTGCTTGGGATAGGGATGATCCTGTATTATCTTGGGCGGCGGCGTATGCTGGATCGTGATCTGGCCAGCCAGAACAGATTGCGTACCAGGTGGCTCCAGCAGCAGGAGAAGCTGAAGTGGAATAAAGAATCCCTGCAGGAATCCTTTGAAGAAAAAAGGGTGGATTTTGAAAATCTGCAGGAAGAATACAAGGATTATGAATCGGAGATCTGGATGCCGGTCAGTGAGGACATAGAGATCCAGGCGCTGAATCTTGCAATGGATACCATTGAGCAGATATCAGGCAATATACACCGGCAGGTAGGGTACCGGCTGCGGCAGCGTACTTCACAGATCTTGTGTGAGATCACAGATGGCAGGTATCAGGAAGTGTTGATCGACCCGGATCTTCAGATCAGCGTGAATACCAGCGAGCGGATAATACCTGCCCAGAGATTAAGTAGAGGTACTATAGAACAGCTGTATTTTGCTCTTCGCATGGCAGCTTCTGAATTGCTTTGCGGTGGGGAAACCTTTCCTGTGATCCTGGATGATGTATTCGGGATGTATGATGAAGCCAGGCTGGCAGCAGTGCTTCACTGGCTTGAAAAAGAGCAAAAACAGGTGATCATCAGCACCTGCAATAAAAGAGAGGCTCAGATACTGAAAAGAGAAGGAATCACGTATCGTTTGCAAAGCCTTTCAGAGGAATAAGTTTACAATTGATAACATGGACTTTATAAAAAGGGATATGAAAAACTCGATTGAGTTTTTCATATCCCTTTTTGATCCTATTCTACGGGAATGGGGTCGGTGGTTATTATTTCAACTCCTTTTTCAAGAAAGCCTCGGCGGTTCCTTTCGTCAATTTGGTTGATGATAAGTTTGTCGATGACTGAGATGTCACATAAATGACAGAAAACTTTACGATCTAACTTGCTATTGTCAGTTACCATAATAATCTCGCCAGCTGCTTCTATCATGGCGGTTTTGATATAAACTTCTCCATATGTACGGTTTGAAATACCAAAATCCAAATCTACAGCATCACAGCCAAGGAAGACTTTGTTTACATGCAGACGTGAAAAGAAATCTACAGCCACATTTCCGGTGAGAGTATAAACTGGATCGCTGAGAGTTCCTCCGCATACAATGACTGTTACATTAGATTTGCCGGATAATTCCATAGCGATTTTTATATCATCAGTTACGACAGTAATATTTTTCTGGGTGATGTTTTTGGCAATTTCCAGAGTAGTGGAACCTGAGTCGAGAATGATGATATCTCCATCATTGATGTATCTTGAAGCTGCTATTCCAATACTTTTTTTGGCAGATTGATTACGCTCTGCCTTGTAAGAGTAAGGTATCTCATGAATAAGACTGGTGTTTGTTGCTACTGCGCCTCCATGCGTCTTGACAATCAGACCGGAGGCAGCCAGGGCTTCGATATCGCGCCGGATCGTTACTTTAGATACATTGAATTTCCGGGCAAGCTCAGTAGTATTGGCCTTTTGAGCCTGATTGATGTACTCAAGAATCTGTTCCTGACGTTCAATTTGAAACATAGTGATTTCCTCCTGAGGATACATAAAGATACGCACTACTGTGAAATAGTTGTATATGTATCCTTTCCATTATTATTAATTTTAATCTGATTTCATTTTATCATAAAAAGAAAAAAAGAAAAAGAGGTAAACGACATAAAAATAAATAAAAGAAACAAGATAATTGAACAATTTGTTATAAATGACCAAATATGATGATAATAATATATATATTTAATTATTTACACAATTAAAGAAAAAAAATACACAAAAGAAAGAAAAAATACATAAAAATACATTGACATATAAAAATTAAAAGGATATAATACAAATATCAGAACAAAAGGACATAAAAAACAGTAAAGAAACAAAAGAAAACAAACAAAAGAAAACAAACAGAAAAAGGAGGTAATGTAAATGAAAAAAAGGGGCATGATGATCACTGCGATTTCTGCTGCAACTGCTATGCTGGTGAGTACAGCAGCTCCGGTATTGGCTGATGCATACACAATTGCGAATACTCCGAAATGTATCGGCATTTCCTGGTGGGACAGAATGGAAGTGGGTAACAAGAGGTATGCGGAAGCATCAGGCAATGAAGTATATCAGTCAGGTCCTACTGGTGATGCTGACACAGCAGTACAGATTTCCAGCATTGAAGATGCAATTGCATCAGGTGTTGATGCGATCACAGTCATTCCATCAGATCCGTCGGCGGTTGAGACAACTTTAGCGAAGGCACGCGATAACGGGATCGTTGTAATTTCTCATGAAGCAGAAGGACTTGAAAATGTAGATTACGATATGGAAGCATTTGTAAACCAGGAATATGGTGCGCACATGATGGATTTGCTTGCTGAGGAAATGGGAGGCAAAGGCGGATATGTTATTATGATGGGTACTCTGACAGCTGCATCACATCAGCAGTGGACAGAGGGCGCTATTAAACGTCAGGAAGAAAAATACCCGGATATGTATCAGGTATGTGATCCGGTTGAAGGTTCCAGTCAGGAAGCGGCTTACAGCGCTGCTAAAGAAGTAATTGCAACTTATCCGGAAATCGGCGGATTTATAGGTTGTGATACTAATGACCCGCCAGGAATTGCAATGGCAGTTGAAGAAGCAGGAAAAGCTGGAGATATTGCTGTGACTGGTACATGCCTTGTATCTCAGGCAAAAGATTATCTCAACAGTGGAACAATTAAAACATTTACATTCTGGGATCCGGCAGATGCAGGTGAAGCAATGTGTTCATTGGCAGAAATGGTTCTCAAGGGTGAAACTATTGAAGATGGTGTCGATTTGGGAGTAACAGGATACGAGAACTGTACAGTAAAAGATAATACAGTGTTCGGTGCTGCCTGGGTAGATGTGACCACAGATAATATGAGCGATTATGATTTTTGATAAACCTGCATCTGTTCAGCAGATAGTATCTCTCATGAAATTTTGACATGGTTTTTGACAAAATTTTGAAATATACAAGATGAAATGCCATCGTGAAAGGTATATCAGAAATACGTTTTGTTACGTAACTGTGAGGATACTAAACCGCTACATAAACTTTAAATATTGGACAATGGAATAGGGGCTGTGCTATACAGCCCCTTGCTTGTCTACATACTGGGTGGTGATAATTTGAAAAGTATTGTTAAGATTGAAAATATGTACAAATCTTTTTACGGTGCGATGGCACTAAATGGAATGAATTTCAATATGAATGAAGGAGAAATTCGCAGTCTGATCGGAGAAAATGGTTGTGGGAAGTCCACAATGATTAAAGTGATTTCCGGATTTCATCCTTTTGACAGTGGCGATATGTATATAAATGATAAGCCATATAAGAAAATTTCCCCTTCAGAATCAATTGCGGAAGGTATACAGGTTATTTATCAGGACTTTTCACTGTTCCCGAATATGACAATTGCAGAAAATATCATGATGTATTCTACAGTGGCAAAAGGTAACGCTGTGATTCACTGGAAAGAAATAAGAAAAAAGGCAGAAGACATCCTGAAAAAAGTTCAGTTTGATATAGATCCGGATATGTATGTGGCTGATCTGAATGTGGCACAAAAACAGATGGTAGCAATTTGCAGAGCAATTGTACAGAATGCACGGCTGCTGATCATGGATGAGCCAACAACGGCATTGACAACCAGAGAGGTCGAGCGACTGTTTGAAATTGTCAGAAAACTGAAAGAGGAAGGCGTCTCAGTTTTATTTGTAAGTCATAAATTAGATGAGATTGCGGAAATCTGTGACAGTTATACGATCATGAGAAACGGAAAAAATGTGTTTCAGTCAGAAGCAGGAGAAGGAAAACTGTCCAAAGAGGACATGGTGTACTACATGACAGGTAAGAAGTTTTCCAGTGAAAGACATGTGTATATTGAACAAAGTCCAATTCCGGCATTAAAATTAAACAGTCTGACTTTAGATGGAACATTTGAAAATATTAATTTTTCT
>CABSEO010000130.1 GCA_902476665.1 uncultured Emergencia sp. | reverse complement strand
GGTAGTGAACATCCGCTGGCTGAGGCAATTATAAACTTTGCGGCTGAAAATGACGTAGAGTTTTCTGCAGCTGAAAACTTTGAAGCACTCTTTGGAAGAGGGGTCAAAGGAAATGTGGACGGCAGAACTTATTTTGCAGGAAATGCTGCACTGATGCAGGAGCAGGGAATTGATACCCAAAATATTGAATCCGATCTTAATACATTTGCGGATCAGGGAAAGACTCCATTGATCTTTGCGGAGAAAAATAGGATTATTGGTCTGATTGCAGCAGCAGATATGGAAAAGGAGAGCAGTAAGGCGGCGATTGAAGCCTTCCGGAAGATGAAAATCCATGTGGTGATGCTGACCGGAGACAATCAGCGGACAGCGGAAGCTCTGAAAAAACGACTGCATATTCCGAAAGTTATCGCCGAAGTTTTACCGGATGACAAGGAAAAACACATTGCAGCTATGCAGGCAGAAGGACATAAAGTGGCTATGATCGGCGACGGTATCAATGATGCGCCAGCACTTGCCAGAGCGGGTGTGGGTATTGCCATAGGAGCAGGTACTGACGTGGCCATCGAAAGTGCTGATGCAGTGCTGATGCGAAATGATTTAATGGATGCGGTGACCTGTGTGAAACTTTCTAAAGCGGTAATCCGTAATATCAGGGAAAATCTTTTCTGGGCCTTTTTTTACAATGTTATTGGTATTCCGGTAGCAGCCGGTATCTGGTATCCTATGTTCGGTTTGAAACTTTCACCGATGATCGGTGCTGCAGCGATGAGTCTGTCGAGTGTATGTGTTGTATTGAATGCTCTGCGGCTCAGAAAGTTTAAAGTAAAGAGACTGTCAGGAGAGACGGCAGAATCTGAAACTGCCGGGGATCCTGAGATAATAAGGAGGAATCAAGAAATGAAGTATGAACTGATGATCAAAGGGATGATGTGTCAGCATTGCCAGAAACACATGAGTGATGCGCTTAACGCTATGGAAGGTGTTAACGCTGAGGTTAATCTGGATTCAGGTATTGCCACGGTAATCAGTGACAGAGAGATCTCTATGGATGAATTTGAGGCGGTAGTGAAAGAAGCCGGATATGAACTGATAAGGTAGCCTGTATAATGGATTTTATGCAAACCAAGCGGGACACAGGGAGAATTGTCCCGCTTGCTTCTTCATACAGGAATCAGTCAAAGCAGGCGCGGAAGATGGATGGAAGAGCCGGAATCTTTTTTCAGGCCGATACAGACAAGCCTTTTGCGTCTGTTTTCTTTACTCTACAATGATAATATGGTAAAATAAGTTACACTTGACAGGGAAAGAAGGGAGGCAAGAAATGGACTTTAATAAGAATAATATCAGAGCTGTAATTCTGATAGCATTCTCCTGCATCCTGTTTTATCTGGGCGTAAAGAATATTGGTCTGGTTTTACAGACCCTTGGTGATGTAATTGACATTATATTTCCTTTTATACTTGGAGCAGCAATTGCTTTTATTATCAATGTGCCGATGAGTAGAATTGAACGCTGGCTCTTTCACAAAGCCAATCGGATAAAAAAGGGAAGGAGAGCAGTTTCTTTCGTTGTGACTCTTGCGCTGGTGATTGGGATCATCGTAATTGCGATGTATATCATCATTCCACAGATCGGTCATACGCTACTTTCCATTGCAGCGCAGATGCCTGTTGCGTTTGCGGCCCTGGGACAATGGATCACAGAGAATATGGGCGTATTTAATATTGCGCGGGGTATCATCGATCAGCTGGCTGTAGACTGGGGAGAAATTATCAGTAAAGCTTCTGAATTTATTCAGGACGCGGCAACCTCCATGATTAACAGCGGTATCGGAGCAGTGACGAATCTGATTGGTGCTGTGGTAACCTTCTTTATCGGGTTTGTTTTTGCTGTCTATCTCCTTATGGCAAAAGAAAAACTGGCAGGACAGGGAAAACAGATTTTATATGCTTTGTTTAGAGAAGAGACAGCAGAAAAAATTCTTTATGTCCTTGGTCTGACATGCAGAACTTTTTCCAGATTTATTTCCGGACAGTGTCTGGAAGCTTGTATATTAGGTGCGCTGTTTTTCATAGTCATGACAGTGCTGAGAATGCCCTATGCCATGCTGATCTCAGTACTCATTGCTTTTACTGCACTGATCCCTATGGTCGGCGCGTTTATCGGCTGTGCGGCAGGAGTATTTCTGATACTGATGGTGAGTCCGCTGAAAGCATTGATTTTCCTTATTACCTTTTTAATTTTACAGCAGCTGGAAGGCAACCTGATTTATCCAAAGGTGGTTGGGAATTCCGTGGGTCTGCCGTCCATCTGGGTTCTGGTGGCTATTACTGTGGGAGGCAGTCTGATGGGTGTAGCCGGCATGATCATTTTTATTCCTATTTGCTCGGTATTGTATGCCCTGTTCAGACTCTATGTAAAGAATCGTCTGCAGGAAAAAGGTGTACCTTCAGAAAAATGGGAGGAAAAGGCGGAATTTGAAGAAAGTGTCATGCTGAAAAAAAGATAAGAACAGAATTTTCTCTGCCGGCTGTGCTTAGTATTTACAATGGAGAAGATCGGCAGCCGGCAAAAGAACTGTTTTCCCAAACAGCAGCTGATAAGCTCAGTGTGCTTTTTGTCTGCAGGCCTGAGGCCTTACCAGGACGAAGCGTCGTTTCCATGCGGTATAGATGAAACAGGCAGAGATAAAAGTAAGCAGAATCAGACTCAGTAAAAATCCTGCCGGATTTGCAGAGTCTGCCCATCTGTTGGTATACTGATAACGTGCAATACTCCAGAAGACTGCTGCAAAAACACAGATGATCGGATAGAATCTGAGGAAATTCGCCGCACCAAAGAAGGCTGATGCAATCAGAGGAAGCAGAACGAAGAAACCGGAGATACACAGGGATACCAGAAAACTGCCTAAAACAAAGAGGAGAAGACTTGCATCACCGGCGGAAGCCAAGAGTACAGAAAATTCTGCTGTCAGGGTGAGACCGATTGCGGCCGAAAAAGGACCTTTTTTGTCACACCAGTTTCCGGCAATCAGAGGACCGAGCAGAGAAGCTGAAAAGGACAGCCGTTTACTGACCAGAAGGGCTTTTTCGTTCAGCATCAGATAGGTTCCGTAATGATAAAAGGCATCGCCGAAAGCACAGAAAATAATCATGGCTGCGGCAAAGAGTGCAAGCATGGATACTGACGGATTGAGTACATAAAGCTGATTCTTTTCGGAAAGCTTTTCACTACCCGTCTTGTTGTCTTTTTTGGCGTAAAAATAAAGGAAAATGGAAGTAGAAAGGGGAACAGAGAGCAGGAAGATATCTGCTTGCCCCCAGAAACACAGGGACAGAAAAAGACCTGTCACCAATCCACGGCGAACTGTCCGTATTCTGTAAATGAGCAGAGGCAATGCAAGCAGCCCCAAAGTAAAAAGATAGTCTGTCATAGAAACCTCCAAGCTATTGTAATGATAAAACTGGGTGATAACGGTATGATGTATCACGGGATTCCGAAAAAAGGCCATAGTGATACAATTATAGATTGAATTATTGTTTCATCTGGGACCTGTGTTTCATAGAATCTCTTTAGACTTTCTTCGGCACTTTTAGTTTGCAGAGAGCGGCCCAAAAATATAGCAGGTGTTTTTTTCTATTTAAATGCTATGCGGAGAGAAAGAAAGGAACTGGAATAATGAATTTCACCTATATAGTCCGCTGTAGTGACGGTAGTTTATACACAGGATGGACTACAGATCCGGAAATGAGAATAAGAATGCACAATGAAGGAAAAGGCGCCAAATATACCAGAAGCAGACTTCCTGTCAGACTGGTGTATTTTGAAGCACATGAGACCAGGCGGGAGGCTATGCAGCGGGAGGCTGCAATTAAAAAGCTTTCCAGAGAAAAGAAAGAACAGTTGGTGGCTAATTTTGAAAAGCTGTGATAAAATGTAAGACATTATAAAATAACGTTAGAAATGAGGAAGATTCTTTGAGAAAAATATATATAAAAGTGGCGGGTCTGTCTTGCTGTGATGCTGGCAGTTCCTTCCGCAGTCCTTGCTGATTCTGCGTCGGGGGAAAGAAAGAGTTGGACTGATAACAATACAGATTCCATTTCTATTGTATTTTCCCATGACATGCATTCTCATCTGGAAAAATTCGGGAAAATTAAAACCCTTATCAAGGAGACAAAAAGAAAAAATACACAGACCTTTGTACTGGATGCAGGGGATTTTTCTATGGGGACACCTTACCAGACCATTTTTAAACAGGAGGCTTCTGAATTGCGGATGATGGGAGCTGTAGGGTATGATGTGACCACACTGGGAAATCATGAATTTGACTATCGGAGCGGTGGACTTGCTGAAATGCTGGATAGTGCTGTTTTATCTGGTGATAAAGTACCGCAGCTGGTGATTGCCAATATTGACTGGGAAAAGACCCTGGCAGACAAGGAACTGAAAGAAGACGGGATGAACCTGAAGGAAGCTCTGGAAAATTATGGAGCGAAGGATTATACTGTGCTTGAGCGTGGAGATGCAAGAATCGCAGTTTTTGGGATTTTCGGAGAAGAATCGGCAAGTTATGCTCCGGAGAGTGGCACTTACTTTAAAGATCCTGTAGAGACTGCGCAGGATGTAGTGGAGGAGATCAACGCTCATGAAAAAGTGGATTTGGTGGTCTGCGTTTCCCATAGCGGTACCTCTGAAAATCCTAAGGAATCAGAGGATGAAGTTCTGGCAGAAAAAGTAAAAGGAATTGACCTGATCATCAGCGGGCATTCTCATACAGAGCTTCAGGAGCCGATTGTTGTGGGAGAAACAGTGATTGCTTCGGCGGGTCAGTATAACGATAATCTGGGTACTTTGACTTTTACTGGAGAGAACGGTGAATATGAACTTACGGAATATGAACTCAAGTCTCTTGACGGTTCTGTAAAAGATGATGTTGCAACGGAAGAAAAGACGGAATACTTCAAAGAACTGGTGGACAAGGAATATTTTTTTGATTTCGGATACAGCTGGGATCAGGTGCTGACTGATAATCCTGTAGATTTTACTGATATCAGCGTGTTTGGGACAGTACAGGGTGAAGATACACTGGGCAGTCTGATTGCAGATTCCTATAAGTATGGGGTAGAAAAAGCAGAGGGAGCAGATTATACTGATATAGATGTGGCAGTGGCTCCTGCAGGCGTAATCAGAGGGTCCTTCTCCAAGGGTGACATTACTGCAGCGGATGCATTCAATGTGCTTTCTTTGGGAACAGGAAAGGATGGTGTTGCCGGCTATCCTCTGGTCAGTGTCTATCTCACAGGAAGAGAGCTGAAACTGGCAGCAGAAATTGATATTTCTGTATCGGAGATTATGAGTCCGGCCAGACTTTATTTCAGTGGGCTGTGGTATTCTTACAATCCTCACCGTCTGATTCTGAACAGGGCTTATGATATCAAGATAGGTGACAGCGGCAGCAGTCTTTCTGAAATTGAAAACGACAAACTTTATCGGGTAGTGGCAGATCTTTATTCAGCCCAGATGTTAGGTACCGTCAATTCTATGTCTTATGGACTTCTGTCTGTAGCTCCAAAAGATGCGGAGGGTAATGAGATTACTGACTTTGAAGAACACATTATTTATAATCAGGATGGCAGTGAGCTGAAGGAGTGGGACGCTCTTGCCGGATACCTGAGTTCTTTGTCCGGTGACAAAATTGTGGAAAAATATAGTCGTCCGGAAGGGCGTAAAGTACTGGTAGACAGCTTTAGTCCTGTTCAGATTCTGAAACAGCCTAATAAGTTTTTCTTTATGATTACAGCTGCGGTGATTCTGGCCGTAGCAGTGCTAGTACTTCTGGCAGTGCTTTTGATAAAGTTTATCAGAAGAGTCCGCTATGGAAAGAACAGGATTCGGAAAAAAGATATGATTTTCAGAAGAAGGTAAGGCTTAATTCTGCATTATATTGGAAAGAACCCCAAGCCTGCAGCAGCACAGATGAATTTTTCATCTGTGCTGCTGCAGTTTTTTATAGGGCTAATTGTGTCCGCGGGCAGAAGAGAATGAATTTATGCTGAAATATTCTGCTGCATGACAATTTTTAGAAGCTGCAGCCGTTACGGCC
>CABSEO010000129.1 GCA_902476665.1 uncultured Emergencia sp. | reverse complement strand
CGCAGCAGATCTCTCGGACGGTCTGCCCTAACGATCGTCTGATTGTCCCTGCCGGCATAGACAGCTACATGATGCTCTTCGACTGTGTACACAGCCGGCTGAACACGGACTCTTTTATAAACTTCATCCGGAAGCCTCTTCCAGCCATCCGGACCGAAGAGTTCCTGCAGTTTTTCATCCGAAAGAGTATGAGGGATCACTTCAATTGGAAGATCCTTTAAATCTTCCTCACGTTTCCCTTTCCTTTTCCGGCGGCTGACCTGGATCACATCCTCTTCAGCCGGCTCAACGACATAGAGTGTTTCCGTCAGGGCTTCGGCTTCGTTAAAGATGAGTTCCAGTTCTAACTGGCCTGCTATAACATCCAGTTTTTCAGAAGAACGCCCATAGCGTTTATTGTTTGCGTCAGAGATCTGCTCGATCAGACGCTCCATGTTTGCGTTCAGCTGGCTCAGCTGATCCTGCATGGACAGGATCACTGCTACGAGTGTCTCTTTGCTGAAGCTGTTCAGTTCTTCTGGTGAGTAGATCTTTGACTTTGACATGTCCGGTGCTCCTTCGTTTTGCTGGAACTATTGTACCGCAAAACAAAAGAAAAAGCGAACCACACAAAAAGATCGTTCGTCATTCTCACCATAGGATAAACACTCTGAAAAGCCGAAAAAACTACTAGTTTTTTCAGTTTTTCAGAGTACTTATCCACACGGCAGCTTGCTGCCGGTAAGTACTCCATGATTGAATGAATGCAATAAGGCTCTGCTGTGGATAACTTCCAATCTGTCCTGGACGGCGAATGCGAAAAGATTTTTGATTTTCTCCGTTTTGCACAATGCTTTACAGGAGATCCTGAGGATACACTTCCTGGATCGGATGTCTGGAGATGATCTCCAGCCCCTTCATCAACGCCTGATATTGTTCCGGCGTGATCTCCAGTGCCTCTTCTTTTGTACGAGGCCAGCTGAAACCGCCAAGCTCCAGCCTTTTGTAAAGGAGAAGGAATCCATCGCCTTCCCATACAAGTTATTCCGATTTTTCAATTATTCCGACAGAATTGGGCCATCCATTATAGAATAGGAGCATGAGCCTAATTCTATCGGAATAAGTAATTTATGCTAAACCATACAGTTTTTTGATCACTCCTACATTATTCTGCCATTCCGGAGGAGCAGATATTGCAGCACCGCCTTGACATTTTTCAATTGCCCTGCGTTTCATTTCGGTGTCCGCATAAGCGTAGATCTGCGTTGATACAACTGATGCATGCCCCATGTACTCTGCTAAAAGCTGAAGGGGCATACCATGCCTATACAGATGCATTGCACGGGTATGACGGAATTGATGTGGCGTAACCTTGGCAGGCATTTCGTCACATACTTCTCTTGCCATAATGGTGTATTTCTTCAGAAACCGTGCAACATTATCATCGGACATCTTATTGTGCGTTCCGTGTGAAACTGTATAAAACAGCCAGTCCTCTTCTCTGGCATCTTCTGAATGGTAGACTTTGATATATCTTTTTAAATGGTTGACGGTTTTCTTCATTAATGGGACATACCTTACCTTATTTCCCTTGCCTTCCAGCCTTATCTTTGGACTGCCATCTTTGAGGTCCAGAGAATTCAGGCGCAGATTTAACATTTCACAATCTCTTGCTGCAGTATCATACATAGTAATCATGAAACACATATCCCGCAAGCCGATCTTAGTTGTGTCATCTGGCTGGCGTAAAAGAGCTGCCATTGCATTTTCGCTTAAAAATACAACCGGTTCTTTGCTCTCCTTTGCTACTGCAATCCCTGACGCTTCAAGGGATAATACCGTTACCTCCGGATTAGATATCCTGGCATACTTTAGGAATGACCGTATCGCAAACAATCTTTGGTTTCTGGTAGATGCCGATACATTCCTTTCATTCTTTAAGTACACAAGGTAGTCGCTGATCGTTTGGGCATTCCATTCATTGAAGGATATCTCATCGTAAGGGATCCCCTTTTTTTCCATTATAAACCCTAGGAACTGATTGATGACTTGCCTGTATGAATCTATCGTACAATTACTTAATCCACGCTGCTTTGGCATATATACAGTCAGAAATGCCCGTATCTTTTCAAACATTGTTTTACTGTCATTCGTCATTCTTCGTACACCTCCGGTATGATTTCTGAGAACCGCTCAAAATCGAATCCTGACATTTCAGAGAACTGTTCCGGTAAAAAATGCAGGTAATACAGCGTATGCTGATACTTTGAATGCCCCATGTAAGCACTTAAGCTAGGCAGAAGGGTACTGATATCTTTTCCTTCTTTATGCCATTGATAGATCCGGTGCGTTGCGAAAGAATGACGAAAGCTATACATGTTCGGTCTTCTTGTGCCAGATGTTTTTATCCCTGCTCCATCCCGGCAGTGTTCAAAAAGATACTGCTGTGTTGATTTTGAAAAGTATTGGCCTTTTCTGTCAACAAACATGGCTATGCTTTCTGGGAAAACGGCGCTTATCTGATTAAGATAGAGTTTTGTAAGTGACAGCAGTTCATTCGGCGCATAAACAACTCTTTCTTTATTATATTTTGATTCTCTGATAAAGACCCTTCCTGTTTGAACGTTTACGTCCTTGCGGTTCATGTTTCTGGCTTCAACCGGACGCAGCCCACAACAGTACATGTACCGAAACATAACAGGTGCCACCAGATGACGGACTGCTGACTGATAATAACGCTCCATCGTATCCGTGTATTGGAAGAACGATTTCAAGGATTCCTGAGAAAAAACATATGGCATCAATGGCATGGTTCCACCTTTCAATCCGTCAGGCAGAATAAATGCTTCCTCCCCCATCATGGCAAGATATTTACCAAACTGCCGCAAAGTTGTTATTCTTGAAAGATATCCATTGGAAGTCTCGGTTTCTTTAATAACCGACCATCTCATAACCATTTCTTCCGTTAGCGTATCTTTATGTGGATACTCTGCGAGGCAAAAACGGTCAAACTCCAACAAGTGATATGTCTGAGAACCATATGCATGGCCAAAATCTTTTTTAAACTTTATAAAAGCTTCTTCCTTATACCGGAGAGCGCTTTCAAATTTCATTTTACTCATTGCTCTCCGCCCTTTCATTTATTTCTGGCATAGGCATAGGACAACTGCGAAGCATCTGTTCGGAAACAGAAATGTATCTTTTCGTTGCTTCTATATCCTTATGCCCAAGAATCTGTGCTACCATCTCAAGGCTTTCCCCGGAATCGATCAGTGAAGTTCCCAGGCTTCTTCGAAATGTATGCATGTTGATTTTTTCCGCTGCTGGGCGAGTTATGCCAGCTCTCTGCATGAGTTTTTTTAAACGTTGGCATAGTAATGAAGAAGTCAGCGAAGAATCACAGTATGATTTTTTCAAAAACACGTAGGGAAGGGATGAAGTCCCTCTGGCATTAAGGATGTAATCGGCCAGAGCGTCCCCCGTTCTCTCTGAAAACGGGATCGAGACCTGTTTCCCTGTTTTTTTCTGGATAATGCTTATCGAAGCTGAATACCAATCAATATCTCTAAGCTTCAAGTTACACAGATCAGAACTTCTTAAACCGCAATCCATGGCAAGCAGCAAGATAGCTTTATCACGCTTCCCGATATCAGAATCTCCATCCGCAGCATCTAACAATTTTTCCCTTTCGACGTCTGTGAGAATCCCATAAATTCGTTTATGCGGTGTATCCCATGCTTTTATTGCGGCAAGAATGTTAGGCTGTGCATTCTCATTCTCAATCAGGTAAGCATAAAAGTGTTTCAATGCAGATGCAGTACTATGAAGTCCCGCTGGCCGCAGTTTTTTCATATGAGATAAAAAATCCAGCATATTTTGTGCATCAGCTTCAAGAATGCGGATTCCATTTTTTTCTGCATATAAAATATATTGCCTGATTATGTTTTCATCCCGCTTTATTATAGATTCGGCATGTCTACTTTCTCTTTGCTCGCTCGCGACAAATGCTCTGAGCAGAGTTTCATTCGCATCATTGCCATACTTTTTCCCGTATAATGGTGCGCATTTCCAGGTGATATGTCCCGTTTCTATTAACTGCAGCATTCTGAATGCAAGCCTTCTGATTCGGAGAAGCTTATCTTTTGAAATCATTTCTGACTCATAGGCATCTCCGGTTCGCACAATTCCCTGTTTTATAACGTTTCCGGCATCACCTCCCTTTGTATCACAATAATCTCTTATGAATACATTGTAAGTATGTCTCGTTCTTTTTAATGTAGCGTCAGAGTAGCCTAATCCAACTTTCAATACTTCCGCTAGTGTGTCCCATTCCGGGATGATGTTTGCTGTTTGCATAGTATTTTCCTCCCTATATTTGATATAGAATAGGAGAATACTTATTCCGATATTTTTCAACTGTTTTTAAAAAAATATATCATCATGCGATTCTGTCGGAATAATTGAAAAATCGGAATAACTGCACTAATTCCGATATCGGAATTATACGAGCCCCTTGATGCGGTCACTACGCCTGCCGCAGAAGAGAAAAAGGATGTCCTTTTCATAAGGATCTAACTGGAAATTGAATTTAATAATAGATGCCAGACCATCAATCCCACGGCGTAAATCTGTGTATCCTGCAGCAATATAAATCTTTCGGAATCCGGTTGCATTATTCAGCACCCAGGATTCCTCCAATCCGGGAGAGGAGCTCATCTGAAGCAGAATTCGAAATTTCCAGAATGAGACTGCCTTTTCGGATTACGAGATCCGGATGAAAAACCGGAGCTGTGCTTTGAGAAGAGGATGGAAGCTTGATCTCAGTAAAAGAGACTGCCCTTTGAGTCGCTGGCACCATCGGCGCCATTTCCTGATGCGGTCCGGCAGTTGCCGGTAATAATGAATTCTGGGAATTTTCGAAAGCTTCCCTGCGCAGGATCCTCTGCCAGTAGAAGAACTGCTTCACTGAAATCCCATTTGCTCTGCACCAGGCAGTTTTAGACATTCCGCTGTTTATGCATTCATTCATGATTTTGGCCCAGTGCTCTGCACGGACCTGATGTGTGATCTTATCCATAGGGACACTCCTCTAAAAAACTTGTAGTTTTCTGGAGGTATTATCTCATAGATAGATAAAACTAGCACGGTACTAGTGATTTACCGTGTACTTTTCGCTTTTCACGCAGAGCGTCCAATTCCTGGCGGGTTTGTTCAGCCTCCATTTTAGGATAGGTATAACGCCACTGATCGTATTCTTCTTTGGTGATCTCGCCGGACTCCAGTTTTTCTGCCTGCTGATACCATGCGTTAAACATATCCCACATACTGTGGTAGGTCATTCCGGTGTCTTTGTCCAGTCGGAGGCAGAGTTCGCCGTCCAGTTTTCCGATTTTCAGACCACGGGTATCTTCCAGTGTAAAGAGAGTGTGCATAAGTCCAATATCCGTGTCAATATCGGGAACATTCAAAGCGTGAGGCGATACCTCAAAAATCTGTGCCAGTGCGTTTAAATATTTCTCTTTCGGGCTGCGTGCGCCTTTTTCATACTGGGCGATACGGACGTCTGCCTGAGAGTCGCTAAAACCCAGAAGTTTGCCCAGATATTTCTGTGTAAAGCCACGGAGCAGCCGGAAATAATGGATTCTTTCGCCAATAGCCATAACCATTCTCCTATCTGAAGTCTTTTGATAGGTTGAGTATAACATAAAAGTATAGGAACAATCAAGAAAAACCAATACAAAAAAGTATAGAAATTTCTGTAAAACCACTTGACCAATACAGAAAAGTATAGTAATATGTGACTATACAAAAATGTATAGAATAAATAAGAAAGAGAGGTAGCTTATGGAGAAAATGTTTATGCGAGTGAGCGAAGTCATGGAGGCGCTGGATGTTTCCGAGTCTTATGCTTACAAATTGATCCGAAAACTCAACAAAGAACTGGAAAAGACAGGGTGTGTTACAATTCCCGGCAGGATTGACCGCAAGTTTTTTTATGAACAGTTTTACGGTACACAGTCATACGAAGGGAGGAATTAGAAGTGCCGGTATACAAAACTGAGAAAAATGGAACTTGGTATGCAAAGGCAGCTTTTGACGGACGGAACGGCTGTCGAAAGTGCTTTTGCGTT
>CABSEO010000128.1 GCA_902476665.1 uncultured Emergencia sp. | reverse complement strand
CTTCTGCCAGTCGGTAAGGATCCGGCAGCTTGTACCAGATTCTTCCTTGGTATTCCCCTGCTTCCTCTCCCAGAAGTTCTGCCAGCTTTTCTATACAGCCCCTGATTCTGGGAATATTATTATTCTGAGATATAATAAAGGAGATAATGACTTCCCACAGATCCTGATTTAAAATTCTGATCCCCTGTCCAAAGCGGATCGCTTTTCTCATGGTTGCATCGCCGCGGCTCAGCGTTCTCTTGATTTTACCGTAATCTCTGTCCAGATCAAGGTAATGCCTCCAGAACTGTTCAAAATCTTCTTCACAGCAGTTTTCAATAATAAGTCTTCCATATATAGCCGTTTGACGATTTGATCTGGTGGATTTCTCATAAGGTTCAAATCTGATATTAGCTATTCTCTCGCCTGCAATACCTGTATATGATCCGTCGGGCTGCCGATACCAGCGAAAACACTGACCACAGTCAAATATATGTGCTGTATCAAAGTCGCGGATTTCTTCTATTATATATGTATTTTCCTGTATACTTTTTTTCTGTTTATTCATTTCACTCTTCTGCGGCTCTGCAGCTTCTCTTTTCAGCATATTACAAGTCGCTTCTATTCCCTTACTTTGCCAGATTCAGAAGTCCGTCACCCTTTTCTACTGAATTCCGCGGACCTCCACGTTGACTTTTACCACATTAAAAGCCGTCATATACTCGACTGTTTCAGCAAGCTTCTTCTGAAAATCCATTGCTGTTTCCCAGACAGGAGCTCCACCGGTAATGTAAACCTCCGTGTCAATCATCAGATTATCCGGAGCTGTATTTTCATATACTTTGGAAACTTTCGCAATACCATTCGTTTCCCCCGCCACGCAGCGGGCAATATCATTGAGAACTGAATCAGAAATAAAAAAGTCCCCCATATAACTGAAAGTCGGGCGTACCACCGTTTTCTCGGAAAACTGTGCTTTCCCCAGAACGTTCATCCCCCGGAAAATTCTCAGGGGATCCATGAAATACCCTGCAAAAGCTCTTTTCAGCTGCAAGGTGGGAACCGGGATCACGTGCTTGCCCATCAGATGCCGCTGTTTATCAGCAATATCACGTTCAGCTTCTGTGGTAATATCTTCGATATAGATACGCTCACTGACAGGAGGCAGTCCCAGTCTATCTACGATTTTGTCTGTCATACGGTCACTGGTCCCGATAATCAGCAGCGACTCAGGCTGTAGCTTTCGAATCCGTTCTGCAACAGAGGCCGCATGCTCATCCAGGTGAAACAGTGCTGTTTTGATAGCGCCCACTGTAGTTTTCTGTCTTTTGGCTGAAATTCCGGCTTCTACTCTGTTTCTGTAGATAAACAGTCCATCATCGATAATACTCTCAATATTCTTTTCTTTACACAGGTTAATAGCCTGATAAGATTTCCCTGTCCCACTTTTACCCGTCAATGTATATACTTTCATCTTTACTTTTGCTTACCCTTCTGTTATAATAATACTCGATTCAAGACATGTCTTAAAGGAGGATATTATCATGGCTTATAAAATTACTGACGCTTGCATCAGCTGTGGTGCTTGTGCAGCAGAATGTCCGGTAGAAGCTATCTCCGAAGGCGAAGGTACTTATGTAATCGATGCAGATAAGTGCATTGACTGCGGCGCTTGCGCTGGTGCCTGCCCGGTAGACGCTCCGGTAGAAGGTTAATTTACGACAAATAACCAAAGTGATAAGGCTGTTTCCCTGTGAAACAGCCTTATTTTTATTCCATGCCAGCTGTGAGATAAATGTCATGCCAAAACCTTTCCATGTTTTCTATCCTCACAAATTTCATCCGTTAAAGTTCTTTTTCTCTGACCCTGTCTTTTGCAGCAGCTTCCTTTTTCTGAATATCATTCATATGATAAGCAAGGGAATGCAGACTGTCAGATAAATGTACATTTTCCAGCGCCACATGTCTTGGCACTTCAATATCTGTCGGTGCAAAGTTCCAGATTCCTTTTACTCCGGCAAAGGACAGCCGGTCTGCAACTTCCTGTGCATTTTCCTGTCCTACACAGATGATACCGATATCGATTTCTTCTTCCTCCACGAATTCTACAATGTTTTCATAATCCATGATCTCCATGCCGTCCAGTTCTTTTCCGATAAGTAGCGGATTCACCTCAAAAACACCGTACACCTTAAATCCCTGTTTGTGGAAGTGGGTATATTTGGCAATGGCCTGGCCAAGATTGCCCGCACCCATAATCACCATACGATATTCCTTGTCCAGACCCAGAATTGCACTGATCTCGGAATACAGTCCCTCTACGCTGTACCCGTAGCCCTGCTGTCCAAATCCTCCGAAATTATTTAAATCCTGTCTGATCTGCGAAGCTGTATAGCCAATCAGATTACTGAATTCTTTAGAAGAAATCTTCTCCACACCTTTTTTTCTAAGTTCAATAAGATACCGTCTGTATCTCGGCAGTCTCTTTATCACGGCATTGGAAATCTTTGCATTTTTCATATACTGCTCCTCCTGTTCTTTCTCGTAATGTTTTTGTAAAGCTGCATACCCCAGAAAACTGTATTACGAAAAAAGATATTCCCTATATTAATAAAAAGCCCGCCATAGCTGACGGGTTTTCTTTAGTTATTCTTGTTCGCAATGCTCTTCCACATATCTTACCAAATCGCCAACCAACTGGAACTTTTCAGCTTCTTCATCGGGAATCTCGATATCAAACTCTTCTTCGATAGCCATAATGATTTCAACTGCGTCCAGAGAATCGGCCTCCAGATCCTTCATCATATTTGTGTCCATTGTTACCATGGATTCACCAACGCTCAGCTGTTCCATGATAATTGATCTGATTTTATCAAAAGCCATAACTAACCTCCATCTGTCGTTACTTAATTGCAAAATTTATTATAGTGGACGGTTCTATGTATTGCAAGTTAATTTTTGGATTTTTTAATGATTTTACTACATTTCCAGCCATTTCTCATAGGCTTCATCCAGTTTTTCTCTGAGTTCAGTGTTCTTTTTGTCTAATTCTGTCAGATACTGGTGATTGGAAAGATTCTCTTCTTTACACATCTCTGCTTCATTATCTGCAATGGATGCTTCGTACTGCTGGATCAGATTTTCAAGTTTTTCCTTTTCTCTGGCGGCCCTTCTCTCCTCTGCCTCTTTCTGCTTCTTCAAGGCTCGTTCCTGTGCCGCATTTAAAGGTTTTTCTTCCACGTTCAAAGATTTGTCTGCACCCTCGGTTCCTTGCAAAGCCTGCCCGGATGCAGAACCTGCTGACGAGCCGAGTTCCTTCAAGTACTTTCGTCCACTTTCTAAAGATGCCTTTTTCTCCACATAATAGTCATATTTTCCCAGATACTCGGTCAATCCATCCTTTTCCAGTTCCAGAATTCTAGTAGGGATTCTGTTCAGAAAATATCTGTCATGAGACACTACAATAACAGTGCCCGGAAAATCCAGCAGCGCTTCCTCAAATACCTCCTTGGAATCTATATCCAGATGGTTGGTGGGTTCGTCCAGCAACAGCACATTGGCGCCGCTCATCATCAGCTTGAGAAGTGCCAGTCTGGCCTTTTCCCCTCCGGAAAGAGAACCTACCTGCAGGAAAACCTGATCATTCTTGAACAGAAATCTGCCTAAAATGGAGCGGATTTCCGCATCTTTATAAAGTCTGTAGGAATCATGAACCTCATCCATGACTGTAGCTGCATCATTCAGAAGCATCTGCCCCTGATCATAATAGCCAAACTTCACGTTATGACCGATTTTCAGATAACCCTCTGTAGGCGAAATCTCCTCCATAAGAATTCTCAGCAGAGTAGTCTTGCCCACACCATTTGGCCCCACAATACAAATCCGTTCCCCACGCTTAATATCAAAGCTGACATGAGAAAACAGATCACGTCTGGAAACACCGAACCCAAAAGATTTTGCCAGATTTTCCCCCAGCAGCACATCATTTCCACTCTGATACTCCTGACGGAAACGGATTTTCATCTTGCCGGTCTCTGCTTCAGGACGCTGAAGTCTTTCCATATGCTCCAGCCGTTTTTCCCTGGAGGCCGCCCGTTTGGCAAGTTTTTCCGTACCTCTCTCCTTGAATCTGCGAATCATATCTTCCTGTCTGCGAATCTCCGTCTGCTGCTTGTTATAGGCACGCATTTCAGCTTCACGCAAGGCCTTTTTCTTTTCAGCAAACTGGCTGTAGTTACCGTCGTAACATTTCAGCCTGTGATGTTCCACCTCAAAGATTCGGTTCGTCATCTGATCCAGAAAATACCGGTCATGAGATACCATCACGACAGTGCCCTTATAGCTTTTCAGATACTGCTCCAGCCATTTGAGCGTACCGATATCCAGATGATTGGTCGGCTCATCCAGAAAGAGAATATCCGGTTTTTCCAGAAGAAGACAAGCCAGAGCCAGACGGGTTCTTTCACCACCGCTTAAGGTGCTGATCTTTTTATCATAATACTCCTCGCCAAAAGCCATGCTGTTAAGAATCCCTGTCATCTCGCTTTTATAGGAGTAACCTCCCTGATTTTTGAAAGTGTCCTGCAGCTGCGCATACCGGTTCATCAGACATCCCGCGGCAGCCCCCAGTTCTCCAATCTGCAGAGAAAGCTCTGTCATCTCCTGTTCCATATCTGCGATAGGTTTAAAAATCTTCTCTACTTCTTCCAGCACTGTACTGTCAGAATCAAAGTTGTTCTTCTGTTTTAAATAACCTATAGTGGAGGACTGGGAAAGAAAAAACTGCCCTTCATCAGCCTGCAGTTCTCCCGAAAGAATGTTCAGCAGAGTGGTTTTTCCGGCGCCGTTTGCACCCACAATGCCGACCCGGTCTCCCTCGTTGATATGAAAGGATATTTTGTCCAGAATCACATCCACCCCATAGGACTTGGTAATATCTTTCGCTGATAAAACAATCATGTAAATTCACTCCAAAATATGCTGCCGTCTCATTACGAGGCGGCAGTCCATCTATGATAAGCTTTCTATATCGCCATGGAAGGATCCGCATCCAGATACAGATCTTCAGCGCCGAAAGCTTTGTATTTATAATAAGCCGCACAGGCAATCATGGCTCCGTTATCAGTACAGAGCACAGGATCCGGAACATAAAGTTCCACCCCTTTTTTATCACAGGCCTCCTGTAGAGTTTTCCGGAGCAGGGAATTTGCCGCAACACCGCCTGCCATGACCAGCTTGTCGCTGCCGCGATTTGCCACAGCCTCCATAGTCTTTGCCGCAATCACTTCTATCACTGCAGCCTGAAAGCTTGCTGCCACATCAGCTGTACAGATTTCTCTTCCCGCCTGCCGCTCTGTGTTGAGATAATTCAGAACTGCTGTCTTCAGACCGCTGAAGCTGAAATCCAGACTTCCCTTTTCCAGATAAACCCGTTTAAAATGAATAGCCTCTGGATTTCCATTCTTTGCCTCCCTGTCGATTTTGGGCCCGCCCGGATAGCCCAGTCCAATGACTCGAGCCACCTTATCATAAGCCTCTCCCACTGCATCGTCTCTGGTTCCTCCCAGCACTCTGCAGCTTGTATAATCTTCTACCTCAACAATATTGGTATGTCCTCCTGAAACAATGAGACACATAAAAGGCGGCTCAAGCTCCGGATATGCAATGTAGTTGGCACTGATATGGCCATGCATATGGTTGACTCCCACCAGCGGAATGTCCCTGGCAAAGGACAGCGCTTTTGCTGTAGCAACTCCCATGAGAAGAGCGCCCACAAGTCCCGGACCATTGGTGACACCAATAAGATCAATATCATCCAAAGTTACGCCCGCCTCACAGAGCGCCTGATCCAGCACCGTATTGATATTCTCCAGATGATGACGGGAAGCAATCTCCGGCACCACTCCGCCAAAAGCTGTATGAATGTCTATCTGGGAAGAAATCACATTGCTGAGCACTGTTCTCCCGTCCGCCAAAACTGCTACTGAGGTTTCATCACAGCTGGATTCAATCCCCATCGTCAAAAATTTTCCGTCTTTCATTGTTTTCCTCTTTATCCCGGACACCTTCGACAGTACACTTTCGACGTTATTCATAAAAGATCGCCGTTCCTGCGCCTATTTCACCATACAGCGATC
>CABSEO010000127.1 GCA_902476665.1 uncultured Emergencia sp. | reverse complement strand
CCCGTACAACCGCCATCATCTCCGCAATGTTCTTGATGCTCTCACGGTCTGCAGCTGTTACCACCATCGGTTTTGTGGTATTTCTCAGCATGGCGGCGAACTGATGCTCATAACTGGTTCCAGGATACATATACATCAGTCCCAGGCACATCAGAAAATCTATGTTCTCCAGGCTGTCTGCCAGTTTGGCACCGTTAATCATGTCCTGCTCGGTAAAGGTATGATGAGATCTGGTTTCCCAGTCATACAGATTGCAGCAGTCGGAGCCAGTACCGAAATATGAGTTTCTGCCGCTCAGATCCATAGCGAATTCACCATCTCTGTCATAAAGCATAATTCTCGACGGTGCCTGCTTTAATGCCCACTCTACCAGAGAAGGCGGAAAATGAACTCTTTTTCTCTTCACATAGCATCCGGCATTCTTAAGCATTTCAATGGCGCCTTTGTGCTGAATCTCTGCACCCGTATCCTGCAGTAATTCCAGGGCGCAGCTGTGAATCTTCTCCATTTCTTCTCTGGACAAAAAAGCCAATGGAGACGCAGCATTTACTTTTAATGGGTATTGTTTTCTCATGATATCTTTCCTCCTAAAATTCCATGCCGATAGATTATGCCAGCAGTTTTTTAGCCAGTTCTACTGCCATCGGCGCATTAGGACTGTATCCGTCGGCTCCGATTTCATCAGCAAAAGACTGATTCAGTGGTGCACCGCCAACCATAACTTTCACTTTATCTCTGAGACCGGCCTCCTCAAGCGCCTCAATGGTCTCCTTCATGGCATACATGGTGGTAGTCAGCATGGCACTCATTCCCAGAATCTGAATAGAAGGATCCTCCTCGATAGCCTCTACAATTTCATCCGGCGGTACATCCATACCAAGATCCACTACCTCAAAACCTGCACTTTCACAGAGCAGTGTTACCAGATTCTTTCCAATATCGTGCATGTCGCCCTCCACTGTGCAGAACAGGCACTTGCCCAGCACTTTGATATCATCACTGACCAGAAGAGGTCTGATAACCTCTACCCCCAGTTTCATGCCCTTGGCTGCGATGAGAAGCTCAGGAACATAAATTTCTCCTAAGCGAAACTGCTCTCCCAGCACGTTGATCGGTTCCACCAGGCCTTCATTGAGCACGTCCAGTGGGGTATTGCCTTCGTCTAAAGCCGCCTGTACCGCATCTGCCACTTCGGCATATCTTCCTTCTTCCACGAGCTTTGCAACCTCTGCAATTTTTGACATTCCACACACCTCCATAGAATTTTGTCGTCGCTTTTCATTCTTTCTCTGTTTTCCAGGGTTTCCATACCTCTCCATACCGGTCTTCATGGAAATTCGTATCCATAGCATTGTGCACCGTGTATTATGCACAATGCCTACGTTCGTTTCATTGTACGACTTTCCCTTCCTCTTGTCAATATATTTTCATTTTTTTGGAAAAATAGTCAGTTCCATTGTATTCTGTGCCGGTCTGTTCCCATATTTCTTTACTGCACATATTTCGGTTTCAATTTTCATTGAAAAGCTCTATCTTGTTTCTTTTTCAGACTCAATGAATAATTAAAGCCACGATTTGCAGGTCCTGTCAAAATAGTGTATAATATTTCCGGGAACCTCTATGCAGACTTTTTCTGTTTTGTCTGCGATAAAATACCAAACCGGCCACAGTTTTCTGAGGAGGACTTTTATGACATTGATTGCGAAAAAAAGTGTGAGAGATCAGGTTTATGACATTATCAAGGAAAAGATCTTTAATCAGGAATATCAGTTAGGCGATACCATCAACATCACCGCTCTATGCAAAGAATTAGGCGTCAGCAATACGCCAATCAGAGAAGCTCTTGCCAGACTGGAGGCAGAAGGTCTGGTTACGGCAACCATGGGGTCCAAGGTCAATGTCATCAGCCTTGACGAGAAAATCTTTACTGATATTTCAACTTTTTTCTGTTCACAGATTTTGGGAGCTTTCTCACTGTGCCGAATCATGCATAAAACCCCTTTGCTGATCCGGATGCTGGATGAAGCTTTAGAATTGCAGAAGGCTTCTCTGAACGAAGAGAATGAATATCATTTTGCATTCAAGGCTATTGAATTTGACAGAACTTTTGTTGCAGCCACAGAAAATGAAACAATGCTGAAAATTTATGACAGTCAGTCCTCGCTACTGTATCTTCTGACTCTGCACACCTATCATAAAGAAATAAAAAATCGCGAAGAAAACCTTCACCAGCATCAGATTATTTTTGATGCTGTCAAATCAGGAGATATTCACAAAGCAGAAGAACTCATCTACCATCATTTCGATAAACACTTTTAAGTAATACTGTCTTTTTTCATATACTGCAAAAAGACTGCCGTATCAGTTGTTCACCACTGGTACGGCAGTCTTGCTTATTTTAAATACTATGCGCCATTCATAGTACCTAAAATCTTATATATAGTTATTCTTTTTCAGATAGGTTGTAATCTGTGTTCTTGTCTTCAGCATCTTATTTGCAATGGCTTTGGAATAGTTGCCGGATTTTACAGCTCCCTCTCCATAAGCATACGCAGAAAGCGCCTTGGTATAAGTGTTGAATTTTTTCTTCATAGTGCTCAGATATCTTGCTCCTACTTCAATGCTCACCTGAGCCTTATAAAGGCTGGACGGCTTATAACCATATTTTCTCGCCAGAGCATCACTTGTCTGCATCAGACCTTTATACCCGTAGGGGCTTTTGGCATTGGTATAGAATGTACTTTCATTCTGGGCAATCGCCATTAAAACTTTAGGATCCAGATTATACTTCTCTCCCTTGGAGATAAAATACCCTGCCATTGTTTTAGCCTTTGTCTTGCTTACATTAGGGTTAATTTTTCTAATGTAGGCCGCCAGACCGTTTTTGTATTTCTCAGCCTTCTTTTCTTCAGCCTTTTTCTTAGCCTCTGCTGCTTTTTTCGCTTCCGCTTTCTTTTCTTCTTCAGCTTTCTTAGCCGCTTCTTCTGCGTCTTGCTCCGCTGAGTTTTCTTCTGTAATCTGCTCAGTACTGCTGTCAGTTTTCGAATTAACTTCTGTTGATGTAGTTTCCGTGGCGTAAATGGAAATTGTTGAGCAGGCGATCAAAATAAATGTCAATGTCACTGAGACTAACTTCTTCGCCATTTTCTGCTTCTCCTTTTTTTCATTTTCGTCTCTTTTCGCATCAGCACATACTGCCCTGTTGCAGTTATTATTATAAACAATGGCCGCAAGAATTTCTTAAGATTTCTTAATATTTCACAGTTTTTTCACAAATGTTCTGAATTTATCGTGTCACAGCAACAAAAACATTCACTATTTTTTATTAATTATATACAATTTTATACAATCTCACCCTGTATTTCTTAAAAATTCTTAAGAAATACAGGGTGCACCCTTTCTACTGATATCCGTTTGTCTGAAGAAAAGCCTCCACAGCCTCTGCCCTGTTTATCGCCAGATCTGCATAACCGGTGGAATAGTTCCCTGAATGTACAGAACCAGACCCCTGATTATATGCTGTCAATGCAAGACGAATATCTCCAAATTCATCTATCTTTGCACTGAGATACTTGGAGCCAACCTTAATGCTAATCTCCGGATTAAAAAGCTCACTTGGACTATATCCTGCATTTTCAGCAAGACCATCTCCTGTCTGCATCAGGCCCTTGAAATTTTCACAGCTGACAGCATCACTGTAGTAAGTGCTTTCATTCTGCGCCACTGCCATGACAATCTTTTCATCTACATTATATTTTTCAGCATATTTTACAAAGCTCTCTGCCATAACATCAGCTTCAGTTTTCGACACATTTCCGTTGATATGCCGGATATAAGCAGAAAGACCGTTCAGATAACGCTGCTGCTGTTCCTTTTTCTCCGCCTCCCTGCGTTCTTTTATCACCTCAGATGCGGCACGGCTACTGTCTTGTACTGCAGTCGACATAACACTCATAACCTGCCTGCTTTCATCTTCTATGATTACCTTCTTTGTTTTTTCCTGTGCTGCGTAAATAGAAATCGATGAGAAAATTATCATGGTAATCAGAAATGATACAGCGATGAACTTCTTTGCCATATTGATTTCTCCTCTTTTTCTTCTGAATTACCGTTTTTTAACGGCTCTATTAGTATAAGCACCAAAAAAAACGAATACACAACAGCGCCTGACTTTTCACTGGTCTTTCACATACAGAACTATATTTTTGTAATAAATATACAATAAAAATCGCATAAATTTATACCATTTCCATAATTAAATACAATTTTATTTTTCTTGCACCCAGTTGTCTTTTCCTCTATACTATAAATAATAGTATATCTTTTGAAGGAGGACAGTTTTATGAAGTTCTTAATTGCTGACGCATTTACAGAAACCACCTTTGGCGGAAATCCTGCCGGAATCGTCATTCTGCCTGAAAATACAGACTTTCCGTCAGATGAAATCTGCGTTAAAACCGCTGCAGAGCTGCGTTATTCAGAAACTGCTTTTATTAAAATTCTCGGAAACAACGAGTTTCAGATTCGCTATTTCACGCCGGCAGCAGAGGTCGATCTCTGTGGACATGCCACAATCGCCTCGTTCTACGCATTGAAATATCTGGGTATTATTGAAGAAAACTGTACCTGCATCAATCACACACTGGCAGGAGATTTGAATATTGAAATTAAAGATGGCTTTGTCATGATGGATATGGCATCTCCAGAAGAGATTTCCGTCATGGAAGATCCGGCTGCAGTCAAAGAGCTTTACAGTATCATGGGTGCCTCCTGTAACCCGGAAACCATTGCCCTGAAACCTCGTATGATCTCCACAGGACTTCCTGATATCATGATGCCCGTTCCTGATCTTAAAGCGCTTAATGAACTGACACCTGATATGCAGGCGCTGGCTGAACTGTCAAAGCGTTATCAGGTAGTAGGTGTTCATGCCTTTACACTTGAGTGTGAAGAAGGTGTAACAGCTCATGCAAGAAACTTTGCTCCACTGTATGATATTGATGAAGAGGCGGCAACAGGAACTTCCAGCGGTGCCATGACCTATTATTTCTATCTCAACGATCTCATCAGTGCCAAGGATCACTGCAGATATATTCAGGGGGAAGCAATGGACAGACCTTCTGTCATCCTGACAGAAATCAATGCAGAAAATAATCACTGTCTGATTAAGGTCGGCGGCAGTGCCGTCATCCTGGCAGAAGGTGAGATTCATATTTAAGAGAAATAGTTTTACAAAAATAAGCAAGGGAGATACACAGAAACCACAGTGTATCTCCCTGATTTATTATATAGAAAATATCATCTGCCCTGCTTCCCGGGCATCATAAAAATCAGCGTTCAGAAGTTAATTGATATTTCCGCATCGTTCCCATCGTTTTTGCTTACTCTGCAGTGCACAGAGTGCTGCGAATCTTGCGTAGACGGCCGCTGAGTCTGTTGACCGTATTGATTCGGCGTACCACAGTATAGGCATTTTCCTCGCGGTACAGCAGGATAGCGCTGAGTGCCTCCTGCAAAGTCCGGCACAACGACTCTACTTCCGCCACAAATGTCTCTCTATTCATAGTTCCTGAATCTGAAAGCAGCGTCTCAATATCGTAGCTGTACTCCATGCCGAATAGTTCCTCTACCTTTTGAGAAAGCTGAAGCTTTATTTCATTAAGGTGCACTTCATAATGACTTTCCGCAGAATCCGCTTTCTCTCTGATTTCATCCAGAGTCTTCCCAATCTGCAGAAACTTGGCATCAAGCTCCTTATACTCCATGTTCATGGCCTTCCAGTAAAAATCCAGTTGATTCAGACTTCTTCCAATCAGGTCTTTCAGCTTCTTCTCAGCAGACTGATCCAGAATTTCCCTCACAGATTTTCTGCAGTCACGAAGAACGGTTTCCTTCAGCTCTTCCACCCCTGCACCGGTCTTCGCACTGACAGGAAACAGGGAAACATTTTCTGTTTCCATCAGTTTCTTTAAGACACTTTCGCAGTAACCCAGATAGGCCGATAAATCACTTTCACTGACTGCATCGATCTTGTTGACGGCAAAATAAAATTTCCCCGCAAATTCCCGTGTACTTTCCAGAAAGTCAATTTCTATCTGATTAATGGGACTGTCTACAGAAAGCAGAAAAATCACGG
>CABSEO010000126.1 GCA_902476665.1 uncultured Emergencia sp. | reverse complement strand
AGCCGTGCAGGATAACGGCAACAACTATACAAGATTCATCTGTATCAGTAAAAAACTGGAGATCTATCCGGGAGCGGACAAGACCAGTCTGATGCTGGTGGTTTCCCATCATCCGGGTTCTCTGTACAACGTGCTGGCAAGATTCAATGCTCTGGGCATTCAGATTTTCAAACTGGAAAGCCGTCCGATTCCTTCCAGAGACTTTGACTACATGTTCTATTTCGATATTGTGTCAGAGGTTTATTCCGAAGAATTTGTGAGACTGATGAACCAGCTTGAAGAGCTGACTCAGGAATTCAAGTATTTAGGAAGTTATATGGAGATTTAACATGAAAAAATTTGGATTGATCGGGGGAAAACTCGGTCACAGCTATTCGCCTCTGATTCACAGCAAATTCGGTGATTATCAGTTTGAACTGCTGGAAGTAAAAGAGGAGGAACTGGAGATGCTGCTTCATAACCGGGAGTATGGCGGATTCAATGTGACCATTCCTTACAAAAAAAAGGTGCTGCAGCTTTGTGATGTGCTTTCAGACACTGCAGAGGCTATCGGCAGTGTCAATACGGTAGTTCGCAGAGAGGACGGAAAGCTTTACGGCTATAATACCGATTATTACGGTTTCCTGTATCTGATGAAGTCTACCGGCATTGATCCAAAAGGAAAGAAATGTCTGGTACTGGGCAGTGGCGGTGCTTCTCTGACGGTACAGGCAGTTCTGCGAGGTCAGGAAGCAGCTGAAATCGTGGTGGTTTCCCGAACCGGAGAGAACAATTACGAGAATATCAGCCGCCACTTTGACAGCGAGATCATTGTTAATACCACGCCGGTGGGAATGTATCCAAATAACGGTGTAAGCCTTGTGAATCTTGATGATTTTACAAGATGTGAAGGAGTTTTGGACCTGATTTACAATCCAAACAGAACAAAACTGGTACTGGATGCCATGGCAAAATCCATTCCGGCAAGCGGAGGACTCGAGATGCTGGTGGCACAGGCAAAGCAGGCCAGTGAGTTTTTCCAGAATACAGAGATTGAAGATGAAGCCATTGACAGTGCTCTGGATGAGGTAAGAAGTGAAACTCTCAATGCCATTCTTATCGGTATGCCCGGAGCCGGAAAAACCCTGCTGGGTGGAGAAATTGCAGCCAGGATGGGAAGGAAGTTTGTGGACATTGATGATATGATCATAGAGCATGAGGGGATGTCCATTCCACAGATTTTTGCGGAGAAAGGAGAGACCTATTTCCGCAGAGTGGAGACGGAAATGCTGGAGCAGGCCTGCAAACAGACCGGCCTTGTCATTGCCACAGGCGGCGGTATCGTCAAGAAAAAGGTGAATTACAATATTCTCAAGCAGAACGGCGTGGTAATCTGGATTAAACGGGATCTGGATAAGCTGGAGACAGACGGACGTCCACTGTCTCAGGCCATGCCTCTTGAGCAGATTTATGAGGAGAGAAAGGATGCTTACTCCTATTGGAGCGACTTCTTTATCAACAACAACGAGGAGAGAGAGTAAATGAAAATTCTGGTTATCAACGGGCCCAACATCAATATGCTGGGGATTCGGGAACCTGAAATTTACGGAAAAGCAACTTATCGAGATCTGGTAGAACTGATAGAATCGGCGGCTTTGCGCCTTGGGGTGGAAGCCGCCTTTTTTCAGTCCAATCACGAGGGCGCCATTGTGGACGCCATTCAGGATGCTTATGGTAAATTTGACGGAATCATCATCAACCCGGCAGCCTATACACATACCAGTGTGGCAATTTTAGATGCTTTGAAGGCAGTAGGAATTCCCACTGTGGAAGTGCATATTTCTGATGTCTCAGAGAGAGAGGATTTCAGACAGGTTTCCTATGTGCGCCAGGCTGCGGTCTGCACCGTTATGGGTAAAGGGTTCGATGGCTATGTGGAAGCCCTGGAGGTTCTCTGTGAAAGAAAAAATTAAAAAGAGACTGTCAGGTGCAGTCCCCGGATTGCTTATCCTGGCACTTTTTGCTTTTCTGGGATTTGCAGTCGGATATTTTGCCGCTGATGCGTCAGAAGAAAGCGGGATGTCGCCTGTTGTGGCGACTTGTATCTGTATCGTCGCACTGGTAGTGTCTATGTATCTGCATATTGTGCTTCACGAAGGGGGACATCTGATTATGGGACTGGCCAGCGGGTACCGGTTTGTATCCTTTCGGATCGGCAGTTTTATCTGGCTCAGACAGGGAGAGACTATTGTACGCAAAAAGTTCAGCATTCCCGGAACGGCAGGACAGTGTCTGCTGGATCCGCCGGATCTGGATGAAAAAGGAGAGATGCCCTGCCTTTTATATAATCTGGGAGGGGGTCTGTCTAATCTGTTCTTTGCGGGTCTGGCAGTCTTAGCTGCCGGAACATTAGAAAACAGTATTCTGAAGATGGCACTGATTCCCTTTGCGGCAGTGGGAATCTATCTGGCGGTGATGAATCTGTTGCCTTTGAAGATAGGCGGTATTGCCAATGATGGTTACAACATCAGGTCTTTTCGCAAAAACAAAACCGGTGTGAAAGCTTTGTTTCTTCAGCTTCGCATCAACAGACTGCAGCAGACTGACGGACTGCGGCTTTCTGAGATTCCCGATTTTCTCTTTGACATTCCGGGAGGGGAGTCTGTGGAGAGTTCCAATGGTGATCCTCTGACGGATGCACTGCTGGTATTCCGGTTTCAACGTCTGATAGATCAGAAACGCTTTGATGAAGCCGCCGACCTTGGCAGAAAGCTGGAGGCATTGGAAAAAATTCTGCCTCTGTATCAAAATGCGATCAGAGTGGAACTTTTATATCTGGAGCTGATTGGATCCTGTCGACAAGAGGAAGTGGAGCGGCTTTATGACAAGGCTCTGAAAAAATACCTGAAGGGAATCAGAAGTTATCCCAGCGCTCACAGAGTACTTTATGCCTATGCTCTGCGCTATCAGAAAGATGAGAAGACAGCGGCTGCTGAACTTGCCGCTTTTGAAAATGCGATGAACACCTATCCTGTTCCCGGCGATATTCGGGCCGAGCGGGAGTTGATGAAAGAAATTACGGAGGTAAAGTGATGAAAGTCTATTGTTATCCAAAGTGTACAACCTGTAAAAAAGCTCTTGCCTGGCTGGACGGAAAGGGTATTCCTTATGAGCTGTTTGATATCAAGGAGCAGAATCCGGGGGAGGAGGAGCTCCGTCAGTGGTATACCATGAGCGGACTACCGCTGAAAAAGTTCTTCAATACCAGTGGTATGATTTATCGTGATATGGGTCTTTCCAGAAAACTGGCAGACATGAGTGAGGATGAGCAGCTGGCACTTCTGGCAACTGACGGTATGCTGGTAAAACGTCCGCTGGTGATCGGGGATGATTTTGTCCTGACCGGGTTTAAGGAGGCAGAGTGGACAGAAAAGATGCTGTAAAAGGCAGTGTATAGAAAAAAGCTGTAATGAGTAAGTTGGCAGACGGAAACAAAAAGCCGCAGGGCACAGGTCTGTCGACAGAAAGGAGTGTATTGTGGACAAAGTGCGGGAATTAAGAGAAATCAGAGAAGCCAAGGAAGCAGGAAGGCTGACTTTGCATCACCTGGAAAGGGCAAGAGAAGAACTGAACTCTGCTTCTAATTTCGGAATTGCCGATATGCTGGGATTTGATCTGATAGGCGGCATCGGAAAACATATGAAACTGAACAGAGCGAAAGAAGAAATGGAAGCAGCTAAATGGCAGGGGATGTGTTTTCCGAAAGAACTGCGGGATGTCAGTGGTGTTTTGAATTTTCAGGTGGATATCGGCGGATTTCTGACTCTTGCAGATTTTTTCTTTGACGGAATCCTTGCAGATGTGTTTGTGCAGTCCAGAATTTCTGATGCCAAACAGCAGGTGGATCAGGCTCATTATCAGATTTGCCGTATTCTTGAAGATCTGGATCGGATGGAACGGGAGCTGATATAAAATGAAAAAGAATACAGTACCGGAAACAGAAGAAAAGACGGCTGGTCAGCCTGTGTCGCCTGAAATTCAAGGTGAAGAATGCAGCGACCGTTCTGCAGGCGTACAGTACAGGCAATCAGATAGAAAAAGAATGCTGTCAGTGGGCGTGCTGGCTGTCTGTACTGCTCTTGCCGCAGCAGCTTCATACAGTTTACATATCGATCCGCCGATGGTCAACGTTGCCGGCGCTTTTGCAGTCATCGTCACTGTGCTGATTCTGATGCGGTTTGTCAAAATACCTGACGGCCTGTTTTATACGGGTCTTGTGTTTATTTTCTTTGCGTCGCCCATGGGATCAGTGATTGATCTGTATCGTTTATGGGCGCCTTATGATAAAATTGTTCATTTTGCCAGTGGCCTGCTTCTTGCCGCAGCAGGCTATGCTCTGTGTCTTTGGCTTTATGAGAAAATCAGTATAGAGGCGTTGCAGATGTGGAAGAAAAGGGACTCAAAGCCTGTTCTGAGCATACTGATTCTGTTTGCTTTTTTGACTGCCAGCGGTGGAGCCGGAATCTGGGAAATTTTTGAGTTTACGGCCGACAAAATAGCCGGAGGCGGAATGCAGAGAGGTATGGTGGATACTCTGACGGATATGATTGCAGGAAATCTGGGCGGTATTGCATATTGCGCGTATATGCTGATAAATAACATTCACAAAACATCGCGGTAACATGATGTAAAAAACGAGACCTTTTGTGCGAAGGTCTCGTTTTGTATGTATTGCTGTCAGTTACGGCGAGGCTATTTTATAATCAGACTTCTACCGGTCATTTCCGACGGAATGGAAAGTCCCATCAGCTCCAGCATGGTAGGGGCGATGTCGCACAGTCTGCCGCCTTCTGCAAGGGAGCGGGGTTCCTTTGCAATATGAACAAGGGGCACCGGATTGAGAGAATGGGCTGTTACCACATTGCCTTCTTCATCTGTCATACAGTCTGCGTTGCCGTGGTCGGCAGTCAGCAGTATCTGGCCGCCCTGCTCCAGCACAGCCCCGACGATCTGAGGCACACAGGCATCCAGAGTTTCTACGGCAGAGACAGCGGCTTCCATAACGCCTGTATGTCCTACCATGTCTGCATTGGCGAAGTTGAGAACGATGCAGTCATACTTTCCCGACTGAATCTGTTCCAGCACACGCTCTGTCACCTGAGGTGCGCTCATCTCAGGCTGCAGGTCGTAGGTAGCCACTTTGGGAGAAGGTACCAGAATTCGATCTTCGCCTTTGCACGGTGCTTCCACGCCTCCATTAAAAAAGAACGTCACATGAGCATACTTTTCGGTTTCTGCAATACGAAGCTGAGTCAGACCCAGAGACGCAATGTAGTCACCAAAGGTGTTTTTCAGTGTCTGTGGCGGAAAGGCAACTTCCACATTGGGCATAGAGGCATCATACTGGGTCATGCAGACATACTTCAGGTTTTTAATCACCTTTTTTCTGGTAAATCCGTCGAAATCAGGATCCGCAAAGGCGCGAGTAATTTCCCTGGCTCTGTCGGGACGGAAATTATACATGATCATAGCGTCTCCATCATCTACTGTACCTGATCCCAGCACAGTGGGCTGTACAAATTCATCATTTTCATCCCGGCTGTAGGCGGCATCTACGGCGGCACAGCCTGTAACTGCTGAAAATCCCTGTCCCAGTGTCATAGCATCATAGGCTTTTTCCACACGATCCCAGCGTTTATCTCTGTCCATAGCATAATATCTGCCCGATATTACAGAGATTTCACCGATGCCAAGTGTATCCATGTGGTTCTGCAGAGCCTCAATGTAGCTTTCTGCACATCTGGGCGGTACGTCGCGGCCATCCAGGAAACAATGAACGAAAACTTTTGTCAGCCCTTTGGCTTTGGCCATATCCAAAAGACCGAAGAGATGACTGATGTGGCTGTGTACACCACCATCAGAAAGAAGTCCCAGGAGATGAAGTGCAGAATGGTTTTTCAGAGCATGATCCATAGCTGCGTTCAGAGCAGGATTATGGAAAAAATCTCCGTTTTCAATGGATTTTGTAATTCGTGTCAGCTCCTGATAGACGATGCGGCCGGCACCAATATTCAGATGTCCGACTTCGGAATTTCCCATCTGACCGTCAGGAAGACCTACGTCCAGACCGCAGGCACCCAGAGAGGTTTTAGGATATTCAGAGAAGATA